>CAIQMJ010000102.1 GCA_903872875.1 uncultured Variovorax sp. | reverse complement strand
CCAGATGCGGCACGAACTCGCGGGGAGCGACGGCACGGGCGGACTGCGCTGTGCCTTCGATCTCTACGCGCGGGAGCGCAGGCTGTCGCGTCTGCGCGGCCGGCTCGACGACGCCGCCACGCGGCGTGAACTGGAACAGGACCATGTCCAGCGCGCGAAGACGCAGCGGGGAGCTGCGAGCATCGACGCTCTCCCGGCGGCGGCTCACGCCCCGAGGGTCGAACCCGTCCAGCCAAAGGCGGCAACCGCCCTTGCGTCTCCACTTGAGGAAATGCTTGCCAATCTGGGCGATCTGACCGGTTATTCCGGTGCCGAGCTCGAAGAAATCGCAGCCACGCTGGGCATCGAAGGCGCCCTGCTGCAACGGCGCCGCACGGTTCAGCTCGCGGTGGCGCGTGCCAGGGCGCCGGCATCGTCTGGTGCAACGGGCCTGCCGGGGGCGGCATGAAGCGCGTGAAGTGCGGACTCGCGACCCTCTTGCTGGCAGGCACCTGCCTGGGCGCCTTGGCAGGCAGTGCACGCAACGACATACCCAGCTGCTATGACGCGGTGAAGTTGGCAGACGACCGGCCGGCCGGTCGTCCACGCGAACTGATCGTGGCCATCGACGAGACCGTGCTTCTGTCCAGGCCGCTGCAGGAATCCGTCTACCAGCACGCGCTGCGCTTCGTGCAGCCGGGAGATTCGGTCAGGCTCTATCAGTTCTCCGCCTATCTGGCGGGCAAGCACTTCAGCCTGCCATTCGCCGGGGCGCTCGAAGCCCCGCTGCCCGGCAAGCTGCGCGACAGCATCGGCATGAACACCGTTCGCCAGCTCGATGCCTGCCTGCAGCAGCAGATGGACTTCTTCCGAAAGGAATTCGGCCAGAAGCTGCTGCAAGGCTTCGCGAAGCCAGGCACCGACATTGCGCGCAGCGAGATCTTCCTGTCGCTGCAGCAAATCGGTCTGGACGCGCAGGCCAACGGTGCACGGGATCGCGTCATGCTGCTGGTGTCGGACATGCTCGAGAACAGCGACTTCGCCAATTTCTACGCCGGCAACCGCATCCGGGACATCGACCCGGTGCAGGAGATGCGCAAGGTCGATGCGCGCAAGCTGATAGCCGATCTGCAGGGGGTGCGCGTATTCGTGCTGGGGGCCGGGATGGTGCCGCAGAATGCCAGGAATACATACCGCTCGGGCCAGACCCTGCAATTGCTGGAGTCCTTCTGGCGAGACTATTTCACGCGCGCCCAGGGAGCGCTGGAGGCTTTCGGCGCGCCGGAGCTGACGGTCGATCTCAAGTGAGCGGCGGTACCCGGCAATGCCAGCCGGGGTACCGCAAATTCAGACCTGATCGATCTTGCGCCATGCCTCCAAGGCCCGACGTTCGGCAAAAGAAACCTCGGCACGCGAGCTGCACAGCGCACAACTGCAGGGCGTCGGCGTGGCAACCGCCATACCCAGGGCACGTGCATCGCCTGTCAGATCCCGGCCCCAGTGAAAGCGCCGCTTGGCCTTGAGCCGGTATTGATGGTGGAAACGTTCTGAACGCATTGCTGATTCCCGATCGCGGATGACGGTGAAGTCGTTGCTGGTCGCTACTTTGACACGCTGGCGGCGACGCCGCGGCTGTTGACCCAAAAGACCACGGCACAGGTCCATCGATGGTGCAGATGTATCCGAGTGTGAACCTTGGTTGACCAATGCAACCAATTGTTTGAAACTTTGGCTCATGGGAGACCAGGGAACTCGAGAAATGCATGACAACATGCGATGGATTCGCGCAGCGCTCGCAGCGCTTCTTCTTGGCGCGCTTGGAGGGTGCGGCACACAGTACCAGAGCGTCGGCATCACCGGCGGCCATCGCGACAGCATCGGACCCGGTCATCTCGAGCGGATCGATTTCTCCGGCAATGGGTACTCCGAGCCCGGAAAGATGAAGGTCTTCGCGCTCTATAGGGCTGCCGAGGCTGCGCAGGCGAAGAAGAAGCCGTTCTTCGTGTTGTATGACAGCCTGCTCGGTGCCGCGCAGAACCGCCCTTCGGAAATGCCGCGCGTCGGGACGCTCGGCGGGAAGCCATGGGCTTATGCCTTCGTCAAATTCCACGACGAGAAGGTGGCCGGAGCGAACGACACCGCCGAAGTGCTCAAGCTCTATGCGGACGCAGTGAAAAGTCCCGCTGTTTCCCAGAAGTAGGTCGAGCCGTCCCGATGAAAACCACGCAGATTCGCGCCCTCCGCCTTTTCGGCATCACATTGTTCTTTCTGGCCCTGAGTGGATGTACGGCGTTCCCGATCTACAAGCCGGTTGCCAGCGAGATCACCACGCCGCTGAAGGTCTCCGGCTGGGGCATCATCACTTTCCGAACCTGCAACCAGTCCGACAAGGACCGGCTCCAGCTGGACGTCGACAGGACGACACTCACGGGACAGATACCCGCCGGCAGTTGTCTGATGGTGAATGCCTATCGCTCGGACAGCGGCTACCAGGTCATGCATTACTGCAATGCGCGGCTCGCGTTCGACCCCCAGCCAAACACGACTTATGTCTTGAACTCGGGAATGGTTGACGAGGGACGGTGCTTCGTCGAGATCGTCAGGGAGGATCTCTCGACCGAAACCGGCGTCGTCATGGAGCCATCCGTGCGGCGGGCCTGGTAGAGGGTTGATGAAGGTCCGCACCCTG
>CAIQMJ010000101.1 GCA_903872875.1 uncultured Variovorax sp. | reverse complement strand
TCATTTCCGGCGATGGTGGGTGGGCAAGCATCGACAAGCGGCTGGCAGCTTCCCTGGCGAAGAGCGGTATTCCCGTGGTCGGCCTCGATTCCTTGCGGTATTTCTGGACTGCACGCACACCAGACGGTGTTGCTGCCGATTTGAATCGCGTGATCCGCTATTACGCGGCACGCTGGAAACGGCCTGATGCCGTGCTCATCGGCTTTTCGCAGGGAGCCGATGTATTGCCTTTTGCGGTGAATCGCCTGCCTGCTGCCACCCGCGCCAGCGTCCGCCTGACCACGTTGCTCGCGCCTGGCAAGAAAGCGGCTTTCGAATTCCATGTCTCGAACTGGATTGGTGCGAGCGGTGACAAACCAATCGAGCCTGAGGCACGCAAACTCTCGGGTGCCACGCTATGCGTTTACGGCGTCGAAGAAAAAGACTCGGCGTTGTGTCCCGACATTGCTGCCAATCCGGGCGTTCGCGTGCTCGAGACGTCGGGTGGGCACCATCTGGGCGGCGACTACGACGCCGTTGCGGCACGGATCATCGAAGCCACCGCTCCGCCTTGAGGCATGTAGCTGCCATCTGGTGCAAATCGCAACAGATAGTTACGCTTGAACGCATGTCACATTAAAAGTGCATAAGGTAAACCCTGAGCAGCCTCTCGCTGGCTGCTTCCATCAACGGTAACCGCGATACGGTGGAGTCGGGTTTGTGCTCCCGCAACCGCCTTTCGCGTGACGGAAGGGTGCCGAAATGAAGGACGACTTGGGCCAAACCCGCTTCACCAAGTGGAAAGCCGATTCCAGGGAAAACAGCTTTGCTTCTCGCCTCTTGAAGGAATGGCTGCAGTGGCGCTGCGGCTGCACGCAGAGGGTAGCTGCCATGGCCATGGGCTCGCTACCCTCGGACTATGGGCTCGATGATCTCGTGTCGTCGGTGTTCGTGTTCATGGGGGTCGCCAGCCGCACGGCGCCGACGCCACCGCGCTACAACTCATGGCGCAAGAGCGCGAGCTTCGGTGGTTCCAAGCCGAACTGGGCAGACGAACGCCATGTGGTGTGGCGTCATCTCACATCGGGTCTCTAGCGGTCGACGTTGCTCGGTCAGGCGTGATGGTGAGGGCCGAAGTGCGAACTTCTCTCGCGCTGCAGCTTGAATCGCATCTTGCGGTTGGGCGCGCGTACCCGGCGCGGCCGCAGTGTTCGCCTGCCTAGCAAGTCATCCGCTTCATCGGCCAATGACGCAACCTTCATCATGCTGAAGGCGCTGAGGCCGAAAAAGATGTAAGTCAGGGCGGCGGCGGTGAGGATCAGTGCAAACATGGCGTTCTCGGATAGTTTTCTCGCAGATGCGATCAATGTCGCATCCAGGTAAGACTATCACCGCCTATTTCTGCAGAATACGGTAGAAATCCCGCCGGGTTTATGCCTAATGACAATCCCCGACAGCCCCTCGGATGACCTGAATTGGTGCATCGCCTGCAAATGGGGCCAGTTCACCGTTCGAGACATGGGAATTGAACGCAAATTGTTTCGGCCGCCAATTCAGGAAACTTGAAATAAAAGTCCGCTGGTGAGTTTTTGTTTCAACTTACTCAAAATGCAACCTCTCGACCATTCGCAAGAAATGGCGGCGCGGCAATATCGCATCGTTCCTTATTCGTTTCGGTCGCCAAGCGCCGGCTTCCCGCCTGAATCGACACCTCTCCTGCTGCGGGTGAGGCGTTCCAGCAGTAGGCAAGCCGGTCCTGCCCGCGGTCGCTACGCCGTGTGATAGCTCGTCAGTCGCTCGACCTCGTTCCTTGAGCCCAGAACGACACTCACCCGCTCATGCAGCTTGCCTGGTTGCAGGTCCAGGATGCGTTCGCGGCCGTTCGTTGCCGCACCGCCGGCCTGCTCGACCAGCCAGCTCATCGGGTTGGCTTCGTACATCAGGCGCAGCTTGCCCGGCTTTTCCGGCTCGCGCTTGTCCCATGGGTACATGAAGACGCCGCCGCGCATCAGGATGCGGTGCACGTCGGCCACCATGCTGGCGATCCAGCGCATGTTGAAGTCCTTGCCGCGCGGGCCGTCCTTGCCAGCCAGGCATTCGTCGATGTAGCGCTTCACCGGCTCGTCCCAGTGCCGCATGTTGCTCATGTTGATCGCGAATTCCTTTGTGTCGGCAGGAATCTGGATGTCTTCCTGCGTGAGCACGAAGGAGCCCTGCTCGCGGTCGAGCGTGAACATCGCGACGCCATTTCCGACTGTCAGCACCAGCGTGGTCTGCGGGCCGTAGATGCAGTAACCGGCGGCTACCTGCTTGGCACCGGACTGGAGGAAGTCGGCTTCCTGGACGCCGGGATGGTCATCGGGCTTCTTCAACACGCTGAAGATGGTGCCGATGCTGACGTTCACGTCGATGTTGCTCGAACCGTCGAGGGGATCGAACAGCAGCAGGTATTCGCCTTGCGGGTAGCGGTTGGGCACGACGTAGATCGTGTCCATTTCCTCGCTGGCCATGGCAGCCAGGTGACCGCCCCATTCGTTGGCTTCGATCAGCACTTCGTTGGCGATGATGTCCAGCTTCTTCTGGACCTCGCCCTGCACGTTTTCACTTTCGGCCGTACCGAGCGCACCGCCTAGGGCGCCCTTGGTCACGGCCTGGCTGATGCTCTTGCATGCACGGGCAACGACTTCGAGCAGCAGCCGGAGCTGGCCAGGAATGAGGCCGTCGGCACGTTGCTGCTCGACGAGATAACGGGTCAGGGATATCTTGGGTGGTTGGGCCATGGTTGCTTTCTTGAAGATATGGATTCGGGCGGATTCAGGCCGTGCCGCTCAGCCGGCCAGCGCGCGGGTCACCACCTCGTGCGTGTCCTTGCTGAGGTCGGGCTTGGCGGCCACGCGGGCGATGGCTTCGCGGGCGGCGCTGCGGT
>CAIQMJ010000100.1 GCA_903872875.1 uncultured Variovorax sp. | reverse complement strand
CGTGTTGGCGGTGTACATGCCGCCGCAGGAGCCGGTACCCGGGATCGCGCGCTTCTCGATTTCCTTCAGGTCCTCGTCGCTCATGTTGCCGGCGGCGTTCTGGCCGACGGCCTCGAACACGCTGACGATGTTCAGATCCTGGCCCTTGTAGCGGCCCGGCAGGATCGTCCCGCCGTAGACATAGATCGCCGGCACGTTGGCGCGCAGCATGCCCATCATGCCGCCGGGCATGTTCTTGTCGCAGCCGCCGACCACGACCACGCCGTCCATCCACTGGCCGCCGACACAGGTCTCGATGCAGTCCGAGATGACCTCGCGGCTGACCAGCGAGTACTTCATGCCTTCGGTGCCCATCGCCATGCCGTCGGAGATGGTCGGGGTGCCGAACACCTGGGCGTTGCCGCCCGATTCCTCGATCCCGGCGATGGCCGCATCGGCCAGCTTCTGCAGGCCGGAGTTGCACGGCGTGATGGTGCTGTGGCCGTTCGCGACGCCAACCATCGGCTTCTTGAAGTCGCTTTCTTCGTAGCCCATCGCATAGAACATCGAGCGGTTGGAGGCGCGCGCCTTGCCTTCGGTGATGTTCGCGCTGCGGCGGTTGATCTGGATCGTCTTGGTGTCCATGGCGTCTCTTGTCTGGGGAAATCGGGGACGCCAGTATCCGCGCAATGACTCATTCATTCCAATCCATTTGGAGTGGTCGATTGATATGCTCGGCATATGAAAGAGACCCAGATCGACCTGCGTGTCTGGCGCCAGTTCGTCGCGGTGGCCGAAGAACTGCACTTCGGCCGCGCGGCGCAGCGCCTGCACCTGACGCAGCCGCCCGTCACGCAGGCGATCGCCCAGCTCGAGAAGACGCTGGGCATCGTGCTGTTCGACCGTACGCGCCGGCGCGTCGCACTCACGCCGGCCGGCGAGGCGCTGCTGCCCGACGTGCGCGACCTGCTCGACCGGGCCCAGGCCCTGCCGGCGCGGGCGCGGGCGGCGGCTGCGGGCGAGGTCGGTCGTGTCAGGCTGGCCTTCGTCTCGACCATCGGCTTCGAACGCCTGCCGGCCTGGGTGCGCGAGTTCCGCCGGCTCTGTCCGCAGGTCGCGCTGGAACTGGTCGAGGCGACCGGCGACGTGCAACTGGAGGCGCTGGCACGCGGCGAGATCGACGCCGGCCTGATGCTGCATTCGCCCGGCTTCGCACCGCCCGCGCTGGAACGGCTGGCGGTCGCACAGGAGCCGCTGGTGCTGGCGCTGTCGGCGCAGCATCCGCTGGCCGGCGACGACACGCTGTCACTCGCCGACGTGCTGGCCGAGCCGCTGGTGATCTTCCCGAGGCGCATCGTGCCGTCGCTGCACGACGCGGTCTTCGGGCTGTACCACGCGGCCGGCCGCATGCCGACGATCGCGCAGGAGGCGATCCAGATGCAGACCATCGTCAACCTGGTGTGGGGCGGCATCGGCGTGGCCTGGGTGCCGGCGAGCGTGATGCAGTTCCGGCGCGAGGGTGTCGTCTACCGTGCCGCCGAGGCATTCGCGCCGACGGGGCGGCGCAAGGCAAGCGCAGCGCTGCCGGCCTGCGAGACCAGTCTCGTCTGGCCGGCCGATACGGCGAATCCGGCGCTTGCGCGTTTCATCCGCTTCGTGCGCGATGCCGGGTCGGAGACCATCTAGGCCGAAGCGGCGACACACGGACGTCAGGCGGCGCACGGCACAATCGCCGGATGCTCATGTATCCGCAGCTCAACCCGATCGCACTGCAGATCGGTCCCCTGGCCATCCACTGGTACGGCCTCACCTATCTCGCGGCCTTCGCGCTGTTCTTCTTCCTCGGCACGCGCCGGCTGCGGCACGAGCCGTTCCGCTCGATCACCGGGCCGGGCGCCTGGAGCCGCAAGGACGTCGAAGACATCCTGTTCCTCGGCGTGATGGGCGTGATCGTCGGTGGCCGGCTCGGCTATTGCCTGTTCTACAAGCCGGGCTTCTATCTCACGCATCCGCTGGAGATCTTCATGGTCTGGCAGGGCGGCATGAGCTTCCACGGCGGGCTGCTCGGCGTGATCGCGTCGATGGTGTGGTTCGCCCATTCGCGCAAGCGCCCGTTCTGGCAGGTCACGGACTTCGTAGCGCCCTGCGTGCCCACCGGCCTCGCCGCGGGCCGGGTAGGCAACTTCATCAACGGCGAACTCTGGGGCCGCTTCAGCAGCCCGGACCTGCCTTGGGGCATGGTGTTCCCGCAGAGCGGTTCGATGCTGCCGCGGCATCCGTCTCAGGTCTATCAGTTCCTGCTCGAAGGCTTGCTGCTCTTCGCCGTCCTGTGGCTCTACGCGCGCAAGGAACGGCTCGAGCGCCGCGTGTCGGCGGTGTTCCTGATCGGCTATGGCCTGATGCGCTTCATCGCCGAGTATTTCCGCGAGCCTGACGACTTCCTCGGCCTGCTTGCGCTCAACATGAGCATGGGCCAGTGGCTCTGCGTGCCGATGATCGCGTTCGGGCTCTGGCTCTACGCCACGGCACCGAAGCGCCACACGGCCTGAGCCGTCGGCGCTGCGGCGGCTTTTTCAGCAGCCGCAGCATTCACCGCATCAGGCGCCCGCGCCCACCAGCACAGGCGCCGCGCGATAGACCGCCGGGAAGACGCGCTTGAGCTCGTCGATCTTCGGCAGGTCGTTGTAGACGATGTACGGCTGGTCCGGGTTGCGCGTCAGGTAGTCCTGGTGGTACGCCTCTGCCGGAAAGAAGCGCTTCTGCATCTCGATGGTCGTGACGATCGGCTCGCCGAAGCTCTTCGCCTTGCCGAGCTGGTCGATGTAGGCCTTGGCGACGCGCGCCTGCTCGGCGTTTTCGGGAAAGATCGCGGAGCGGTACTGGGTTCCGTGATCCGGCCCCTGGCGGTTCAGTTCGGTCGGGTTGTGCGCCACCGAGAAATAGATCTGCAGGATTCGGCCGTAGCTGATCTGCTTCGGGTCGTAGCTGATGCGCACGGCTTCGGCATGGCCCGTGCTGCCGGAACTGACGATGTCGTAGCGGGCCGACTTTTCGTCGCCGCCCGCGTAGCCCGACACCGCATTGGTCACCCCCTTCACATGCTGGAACACACCCTGGACACCCCAGAAGCAGCCGCCCGCGACGACTGCGGTGGCGGTGGCGCCCGGCGATGCAGCGGCCGCATCGTCCGTGGCCGCCGGAATGACTACCGCCTTTTCGGCGGCGAGCGAGGGCGCCGCGTGGTACGCGGCTGCGATGCCGGCCAGCGCCAGTGCGCCGAGCAGCCAGCGCCGGGAGTGCAGGGCGCCGTGTGCGAAGGTTGAAGTGCGCGTCGATTCGTGTCTCATGGCCGTTGCCTTCCTGTGGTGAAAAGAAACGGTGCGGGCGCTGCCTCGTCAAGGACAGGCGGCGGCACCCTGGGCGACGGCGCCGAATGCCGCTGTCGCGCGCCGATGTCCATAGTTCGGTGCCGCTGCGCCTCCGGTTACAGCGTGCCCGGCAGTCCGGTGGCGACCGAAGCGACTGGCGCCGTCGTTCTGGCCTGGGCCGATTTCAGCGCCAGCATCAGG
>CAIQMJ010000099.1 GCA_903872875.1 uncultured Variovorax sp. | reverse complement strand
GCCTGCTCGCGCGCCTTGATGCGCTTCTTGGCCTCGGCCGTGCTGCGGCTGAAGCGGATCGATTCGTTGCCCGTCTCCACGATGTGGCAGTGGTGCGTGAGCCGGTCCAGCAACGCGGTGGTCATCTTCGCGTCGCCGAACACGCTGGACCACTCCGCGAAGTCCAGGTTGGTCGTGATCATCACGCTGGTGTGCTCGTACAGGCGACTCAGCAGGTGGAACAGCAGCGCCCCGCCGGTCTGGCTGAAGGGCAAATACCCCAGTTCGTCGAGGATGACCAGGTCCATGCGCAGCAGGCTCAATGCAATGCGCCCGGCCTTGCCCTGCGCCTTCTCCTGCTCCAGCGCATTGACCAGGTCGACCGTCGAGTAGAACCGCACGCGCTTGCCATGCCGGGTGATGCCCGAGACGCCGATGGCCGTGGCCAGATGGGTCTTGCCCGTGCCCGGCCCGCCTACCAGCACGACGTTGTGCGCGTCGTCGGTGAAGGTGGTGGCAGCCAGTGTGCTCACGAGCTTGCGATCCACCGGCGAGACCTCGAAGTCGAAGCCGGCGATGTCGCGATGCACCGGGAACTTCGCTGCATGCATCTGGTGGCTGATCGAGCGCATGGCGCGATCCGTGCCCTCGGCCTGCAGCAGGTGCTCAATCAACCAGCGCGAGGAGTCCAGCCCTGCGTTCGTTCCTTGCTCCACCAGATCGGCCCACGCGCCGGCCATGCCGTGCAGACGCAACGCCTTGAGTTCAACCGTCACGTCACGCGTCATGGCCGGCCTCCTCGATCGCGTTGTCGGCACGCAGGCTGTCGTAGCGCGCCGTGTTGGCCAGCGGCGGTGTGCTCACCTTCAACTGCGTCGAAGCCGTCTGCGGCGTCAGCGCCGCATTCAGGCGCCCCAGCACGTTGACCACGTGCTCCACGCTGACCTTGCCGGGCGGCCCGCTCTCCAGCGCCAACTCCACCGCCACCAGCACCGCGTCCAGCCCGGCGGTGAGCACGATGGCCAGCACCTGCGCCATCACGCGGTCACCGCCCGGGTTGCGCAGCAGCCCGCGGCGCAGCCGCTGCAGCGGCTCGGGCATGTCGGCGAACGGCGCCCCGTTCCTCAGCGCGCCGGGCTTCCTCTGCAGCAGCGGGATGTAGTGCTGCCAGTCATAGCGGGTCTCGCCGGCGTTGCTCAGGCGATCGTGGCCCGCAACGATGTGGTCGTCGGCCACCACAACGACGCTGGCCGGGTACAGCCGGGTGCTGACCATTTGCCCGAACAACTCGCACGGCACCGAGTAGCGGTTGCGCGCCACCGATACCAGGCAGGTGCTGGACACGCGCGCGGGCTTCTCGACGTAGCCATCGAAGGGCGCCGGCATGGGCATCAGGTGCGAGCGCTCGTGTTCGAGCATCTCGGCCACGCTGAACTGCTCGTGCTCGGGATGGCGCACCTCGTCCCACAGCGCACGGCAACGCTGGCCCAGCCAGGCGTTGAGTTCGCTGAAGCTGCCGAAGCGCTGCCGGGCCGCGTCGATCCAGATGCGCCGGCGGCTGTCCTGCACGTTCTTCTCGACCACGCCCTTCTCCCAGCCACTGGCGACGTTGCAGAAGTCCGGGTCGTACAGGTAGTGCGCGCACATGGTCGCGAAGCGCTCGTTGACGATGCGGCCCTTGCCCTTCCTGACCTTGTCCACGGCGGTCTTCATGTTGTCGTAGATGCCGCGCCGGGCCACGCCGCCCAGGGCCGCAAAGCTGCGGGTATGGGCGTCGAACAGCATCTCGTGGCCCTGGCTCGGATAGGCCACCAGCCAGAAGGCCCGCGAGGCGCACAGCTTCATGTGCGAGACCTGCAACCGGTAGTAGATGCCGCCCACCACCAGTCCTTCCTCGCTCCAGTCGAACTGGAAGGCCTCGCCGAGCTCGAAGGCCAGTGGCACGAAGGCGTTGGCCGATGCGACCTGGCCTTCGCCCTGGCGCCACGCCCGGATGAAGTCGGTCACCCGCGTGTAGCCGCCGTCGTAACCAGCGGCCTTGATCTCGACGTATAGCGCCTTGGCGGTGCGACGCTCGCGCTTGGGTCGCCGGGCGTCGGCCTTCAACGCCTGCTTGAGCGCCTCGTGGAACGCCGTGAGCTTGTTCGGCTGCTCGCCGCGCCGGTACTTCGGCGGGCCATCCACCTCGCCGTGCAGCCACTTCGCAACCGTGTTGCGCGACAGCCCCGTGATGCGCGCGATCTCGCGCTCCGATTTGTTCTTCCGGGCATGCAAACGCCGGATCCTGCCAATCATGTCCATGGTGATCACTCCTCGTCCTCTGTTGCACAAAAAAGCAGCAGAGTAGGTTGAACACCTGGCTCAGTTTTGGGTCGGCACTACCCTCACAAGTGGCTCAGTTTTCGGTCGGCGCCAACACTCTGGGACCTCGAGGCCG
The DNA here is from genome assembly GCA_903872875.1 of uncultured Variovorax sp. GTDB lineage: Bacteria > Pseudomonadota > Gammaproteobacteria > Burkholderiales > Burkholderiaceae_C > Variovorax. Next base: position 5,271 of record CAIQMJ010000099.1, on the reverse strand, counting down.
AACTTGTCGACACCAAGGCCTATTCGACGACGACCAACGGCGACCGCTCGCGTGCCGCGGGTGAACCGGTCCACCGCATGTACATTCGCCTGACGATCGACGACTCACTGATCGTGCGAGCGGCAGTGGCGGCCATGTCCAACACACCGTTCGATGAATGCACTCCCGCAGCCGGCCCATTCGGCGGCTTGGTCGGCTCGACGATCGGGCCGGGTTGGCGCAAGCAGATCGACGCTGCGATGGGCGGCGTGCGCGGCTGCACCCACTTGCGCGAGTTGCTGGGAGTGATGGCGACCGTCGCCTTCCAAACCGTTCCAGGCTATCGCCGCCACCAGCGGCTCCTTCGCGGAGATGCACCCCTCGTAGCAAACGAGCCTGATCATCAGATGGGCAAATGCTTGAGCTGGGATTTCGATGGCCCTGTCATCGCGCGCATCGCGCCGCAGTTCATCGGCTACCGCCCAAAGGCACCGTCGCGCTGAGACATCGCTGCGCATCGAAGAACTCTTGTGCAACGCTGGCCAGCGTCACGCAAAACAGCAACCCATGAACCCCACACACTTAAGAGCCGACGAAGTCGGTCGAACAATCCGATGCGGGCCGACCTGATGGGGGTGGCTGATGACCGCAGCGGGAACGCGGCCAGCGATCGTGACCAGCTAACTGAAATGCAGAGAGTCCCGCATTTCAATTTGAAGGCGGGGCACATTCTTATGCTGAGCCGGCCAGCGTGGGCGGTGAGCCGAAGCTCCTCCTGCCTTTCGGTATGTGGACATCCCATCGCAACCATGCCGGTCTCGCGATAGACGAAGCCCGCTGGTTGCGGACCGACCCTGAGCTCAACCACTATATGCCTGCCAGCGTGAGACTTTCTGCTGAGTCATTGCGAGCAATAGAAGCATTTTGAGGAGAACTCCCCGAGGCGAGGACCGGAAGTCGGTCACCTGTCAGACGCGAGCTCTTGGCAGGAAGAGATGCCCGACGAAGGGCTTCCGAGGGCAATTCCCCGAATAGCATCTTGTATTCGGAAGAGAAACGCCCCAGGTGGCAAAAGCCGTACTCCAGCGCCACCTCGGTCACGCTGCGCACACTGCCGGTCGAGGCGTGAAGGCGATGGTAGATGCGGCGCAACCGGCGTGTCTTGATGTATGCATGCGGCGTGATGCCTTTGGCCCTCTTGAATCGGTCGTAGAGCGTCCGGACGCTTACATTGGCTAGCCGCGCCAAGTCAACGGCGGCCACGTCGGCACCCGCCGCCGAGTCGATGTAGCTGTCGATCAGGCCGAAGAAATCGGCATCTTCTGAAGAGCCGACAGTAGCTGGTAGGTTGTGGGGAAGGACTTCCATCAACTTGGTGACAACCAAAGCGCCAATTGATGTGCCCACCGGGTGATTGGCCAGTTCGCGCTGATCAGCTTCCAAACACAACAGCTCGATCAGCTTCCAAAAAGCACCGTCCTCTTCCAACTGAAATGCGCCGGCATTGAAGTGGAGCCCACCAGACGGCACATAGCCAACTTGATCGATACAGCAGGAATTGATCAGCGCAACGGGAACCTTGACGATGAGTTTGACGCAGTCGTCGGAGTACTCGAGGGCCACGGGATCCGAAGGATTGATGAGGGCGCCAGCGCCTGACGTGAGAACGAATACTTCGCTCTCCGAATAACGCACCTTGCAACTTCCCTCAAGGACCATCTGCAGGTGGTACTCCTGTTCCAAGCCAGAGGAATTGCTGACCACGACGTGATCGCCGTAGGTCAACTTGCTGAGGCCGATAGAGCCCAGCTTCTTGTAGTTCAGCGTCGCCTTGGCGGAGTTGCGGCGCAGTTCGATGGAGTGATTGCCGATATGGCTCCTGACGAACGCGGATACTTCGTAGGGACTCGCCCTATGAAGGACCCTGCCTGATTTCAGCAGCATCTGTTGACCGACCATAGACACCCCGCAGATTTTCGATCTTCATCCATGCAGACCTGTGCCAGGAAATCTAGGAGTCCGGCAAGAGGGCATGCTTCGTCAGCACTTCCAGAGCATGCCGAATGTGATTGGCCAGGGAAGCCTTTGCCCTGTCAATATCGCGCCCCATGACTGCCTCAAAGATTTCCTGATGCTCGTCATGCACGTCGGCAGGAACTGGCGCCTTCAACGCAGAAAGGCGCCGATAGCGCTCGGACTGCTGATACAGCAATTCTCGAAACCGTTTCATCCATGTCGATTGGCAAGCGGAAACAAGCGCCTCGTGGAACAAACGGTTGCGCTCTTCCCAATCGTCGAAAGCGCCTGCGGCGTCCGCGCGCAGCCGATCTTCGGCAAGCGTCAGCCGGTGAAACGCGCTGACCACGCCAGCTTCCCACTCGTCTCTGCCCCGCTCGATACTCTCGCCCAGCGCCTCGCATTCGATCAGGATGCGGGTCCGGGTCAGATCCTTGAGATCCGAAAGCGACATCGGCGCCACCCGAAAGCCCCGTTGCTCTTGGGACACCACCAGCGAGTCCGAAACGAGCAGGGCCAAGGCTTCGCGCAACGTTCCGCCGCTGACGCCATAGGCCGTCTTCAGGTGCTCAATGCGCAGTTTGTTTCCGGCCGCATGACGGCCATCGATGATGTCTCTGCGCAACTGTCGATAGACAGTTTCGATGAGCGTGCGCGGTGCCCCGGCCGAGTCGGGCGCGACTGGATGCGTTGAGGGTGATGTCTGAAGCATCTGAACGCCGGGCGCAGTCATGAACAGGAAGAGGTCAGTCTCTGAAAAGTGAGCGCAAAGATAGCATGTGACACGCCTCTACCGCGTCGAATCGTGCTCAATGCTGGTACACGGCGGACACCCCAGCATGCTCGTGCCGCGACCGAACGATGGCCAGGCCCAAGGCCGCGATGACCAATGGTCCGATCAACGCCAGATAGAAACCGGACGGGCCACCCCGCTCGAGGAACCAACCGCCGCTGGCGGAGCCCACGATCGCGCCCACGCGTCCCAGGCCGATGGCCCAGCCGGTCGCCGTAGCACGCAAGGCCGTGGGGTAGACCTCCGCCACCATGTAGTTCAGCACGAGCTGTTGCCCCCCGATGCCGAGGGCGGCGACGGCGGCCAGAACAAGCACAAGCGTCCAGTTCGTGCCGCTATTTGCCAGGGCGACGCACATGGCGATGCCAAGCACGAACATCCCCAGGAGCAGCTTTCTGGTGTTGACTTTGGGCAAGATCGTTGCGAACGGTATCGCGAAGATCACGAACACGGCGTTGACCACAACCGTACCCAGCGGCGCCTGCTCGGCGGCGAATCCGGTCGCCTTCAGCACTGTTGGAAACCACGACAGGAACATGAACCAGGCGACCCAGTTGAACATGTAGATCAGCCAGATAGCTGTGGTGTTGCGCGCCATGCCCTGCGAGAACAGGGAGGAGACGCTGGGCTTGACTTCCGATTCAGGAACAACGTAGCGCACGCCGGCCGGGATGCCCGTCGCGATCTTCCGGATGATGCGCTCGATCTTCGCGCTGGTGTCGCTGCCCTTTGAGCGCGCGATGAAGTGCAGCGATTCGGGGACGAAGAGGAAGATCACGACGAGGAGCACCAGCGGTACCAGCCCGCCGACCACGAAGATGCCCTGCCACCCCGTGTGCGGAAGGATCCTGGACGCGAGCAGGCCGCCCAGGATGGCCCCGGCCGGCAATCCCAGAATGACACTGGTCATCGTGGCGCCCCGGCTCTTGGCCGGGCAGTACTCCGCCGTGAGCGCAAGGACGATCGGCGTCGCGCCGCCCATGCCCAAGCCGGCGACGAAACGCAGCGCCAGTATCTGATCGGTGCTCGTCGCCCAGGCCGTTGCCAGAGACGCTATCGAAAAGACGGCCACGGCCCCACCGAGTGTGGGACGTCTTCCAAATTTATCGGCCAGGAGGCCGAACGCCATGGCGCCCAGCACCATGCCGATGATGCCCGCCGTCAAAATTGGCGCGAGCGCGGCGGCCTTCAGGTTGAACGCCTGCAGGATCGCTGGTCCGGTGAAGGCCATGGACTGCGTATCGAAGCCGTCACAAAGCGTGACTAAAAAGCAGAGGATGAAAATCCTCCATTGCAGCGCGCTCAGCGGCGACTGATCGATGAGGTCGGGTATGGACTTGGTTTCTGTCATCTCGTCTCCTGTTTGTTCGTATCGGTTTCGCGGAGGTCATCCGGCACCGAAGGTCGGGAACGATCGGCCGGCCGCCAGCGATCCCGCGGTAAGGATGGCGTTGAGCACCATCGTGTGATCTGCGACACCTTTTCCGACAATGTCGTAGGCCGTCCCGTGCGCGACCGTGACATGCGGATAGGGCGGCCCGAGGACGATGGCGATGTTCCCCGAGAAGCCCCAGGTCTTGATCGCGATGTGTCCCTGATCGTGGTACATCGCCAGCACGATGTCGTGCTGGCCCTCGATGCATTGCCTGAAGACCGTGTCAGGACTCACTGGTCCGGCAACCAGGATTCCGGCGGCACGGGCTCGTTCTATGCCCGGCACGATCTGCTCTTCCTCTTCCGTGCCCTTGGCATGCGGATTGAAGCCCGCGACCGCAATCCTCGGGCGCTTGATACCCCAAGAGCGCAATGCGGCGTCGAGCTTGCGTAGCGTCTGCTCGATCAAATCGCGGGTGATGAGCGTCGAGACCGCACCGAGCGGCACGTGATCCGTCAGATGCGCAATCCGCAGTGCGCCGGAAGCCAGGAGCAGGTACTTCTGGCCTGGCTCGTTGATGACGCGGTCCGCAACGCCGGCCATCTGCATGGCGACGGCACTGATCGGTCCCATGACCGTCGCGTCGAGCGCGCCAGCCCGGGCGAGGCGGTCCGCTTCGTCAAGCCAGTCGGCCGACGCTTTGCCGCACGCGATGGTGTCGACGCCGACGATGATGTCCCTCGGATCCAGGGCGCCGGAGTCGATGATGTCGAGCACGCGGGCGCTGTCCGAGCCCTGGTCGGGCGCGTCGATGATGCGAACAGAAACGCCCGACGGGAGCAGCGGCAGCACCTGCTCCATGGCAATCGCGCTGCCGAGGAGTACGGGCCTGCATTCCTCGTGCAGCCGGCCGGACGTCCAGGCCTTGGCAACCACCTCCGGGCCAATGCCGCTGGGATCGCCGATCACCACTCCGACGCGGGGGCGAGCAAATGCAGGCGGTGTCGTATGTGTCATGTCTAATTTCAACGGTGGGGTCGGGTTGCGGCCTACAGGTCGTCTTCTGAGAACTCGAAGGCATGGCGTTCGCCCTTGGCGCGGCGCTCCG
>CAIQMJ010000098.1 GCA_903872875.1 uncultured Variovorax sp. | reverse complement strand
GGCCAGATCGCGACGCTGAGCTCGATGCAGATGGCGCTGCTGATAGCCGCAGCCACCGGCACGGTGTCGATGTGGCTGGCGATCCGCCACGTGGTCGACGGCGGCATCGACGACGACGTGAGCCCGGCGCGGCCCGGCTGGGCCGATGCGCCCGTCCATTCGGCGCCCGGCGAAGGGCGGCTGGTGATCACGGTCGAATACATCATCGACCCGGCACGCGCCGCGGCCTTCCACCTCGTGATGCACCAAACGCGGCGCACCCGGCTCAGCGAAGGCGCGATCGGCTGGGAGCTGCTGCACGACATCGCCGAGCCTTCGCGCTATGTCGAGCAGATCGTCGACGAGTCGTGGACCGATCACCTGCGGCGCTTTCACCGAGCGACCGCGGCCGACCTCGCGCTGCGCGAGCGGCGGCTGGCCTTCCACATCGGCGAAGGCGCGCCGAAGGTCACGCGCTACGTCGTGCAGCGCTAGCCGCGCATCCAGCCGAGCCCGTCCGACGTGCCGTTCGGCACCGCGCCGCGCGCCGGCCTGTACTCGCAGCCGATCCAGCCGTCCCAGCCGCACTCGGCCGACACCTCGTCGATCACGCCGAACAGATAGGCGTGGTTCAGTTCGCCCAGATCGGGCTCGTGGCGCATCGGCACGCCGGCGATCTGCAAGTGGCCGACGCGGCCGGTCGGCAGGTACTTGCGCACCTTCGTCGCGATGTCGCCCTCGACGATCTGGCAGTGGTACAGGTCCATCTGCACCTTGAGGTTGAGCGCGCCCACGGTCTGGACGATCTCATGCGCGTGGTCCTGCCGATTCAGGAAGAAGCCCGGCATGTCGCGCGTGTTGATGGGCTCGATCAGCAGGTCGAGGTGTGCCTTTGCGGATTCGACTGCTGCCCAGCGAAGGTTCTCGACATAGATATCCTGCGCCGCCTCGCGTGACATGCCCGCAGGCACCAGTCCGGCCATCAGGTGGACGCGCGGGCAGTCCAGCGCCGCGGCATAGTCCAGCGCCTTCGCGATGCCGTCGCGGAATTCGTTCTGGCGGCCGGGCAGGCAGGCCAGTCCGCGCTCGCCGCTGTCCCAATTGCCGGGCGGCGCATTGAACAGGACCTGTTGCAGGCCATTGGCCTTGAGTCGTGCAGAGATCGCCGCCGCGGGGAAGGCGTACGGGAACAGGTATTCGACGCCCTTGAAGCCGTCCTTGGCGGCGGCATCGAAGCGGTCGAGGAAGTCGTGCTCCGGGTAGAGCATCGAGAGATTGGCGGCAAAGCGTGGCATGTGTCGTCTCCGGTGTCGGGGTTACCAGCGCGCACCGAAAGTGCGGCGCAGTTCGGCGATCTGTTCTTCGCCGAGTGGCAAGGGTTCGGAAGCGGCCAGCAGCCGCAGCCGCGCCGTTTCCTCGAGTTCTTCCAGCACGGCCATCGCCGCGGCGGGCGAGTCGTGCCACACGTTGGGACCGAGCCGGCTCAGCATCACGGCACGGATCGGCGTGCCGCGGCTGCCGTATTGCGCGATGCGCTCGGCCACCGCTTCCGCCGCCTCGGGCGCGCCGGGCCGGTGGTACGGGATGACCGGCACATGCCCGACCTTCATCACGAAGTAGGGCGTGAGCGCGGCCAGCAACTCGTCGCGTTGCGGCTGCAGCGTGAGCGCGACGCAGTGCGTGCTGTGCGTGTGGATCACGCAGCGCGTACCGGCATCGAAAGATGCGGCCGCGGCGTAGATGCGCATGTGCAGCGCGATCGTCTTGCTGGCGCGGTCGCCGCCGGTCTGCCGGCCGCCAGCGTCGAGCCGTGCGAGCTTCGCCGGGTCGAGGAAGCCGAGGCAGGCATCGGTCGGCGTGATCAGGAAACCGTCGTCGAGCCGCACGCTGATGTTGCCTGCCGTCGCATGCACGTAGCCGCGCTCGAACAGGCTGCGCCCGATGCGGCAGATCTCTTCGCGGGCTTGCGTTTCCGCGCTCATGCCAACACCCCGAAGGCCTTGGTGAAGAAGTCGTCGGCCCCGAAGTTGCCGGACTTCAACGCGATGTGCACGCCGGCGCCGCCGGCCGCTTCGGCCTGTGCATGGCACCACGGCACGCCGGGGTCGATCTGCGGTCCGATCTGCATCTGCGTCACGCCCAGCGCCTGCACGCAGGCGCCCGAAGTCTCGCCACCGGCGACCACCAGCTGGCGCACGCCGAGCTGCACCAGCCCGCGCGCGATCGCGGCGATGGTGCGTTCGACCAGCGCGCCGGCTTCCTCCACGCCGAGCCGGCCCTGCACCGATTTCACGGCGCCGGCGTCGGCCGTCGAATAGATGAGCACCGGGCCGTCGGCCAGCAACGGCGCGGCCCAGGCCAGCGCTTCGGCCGCCACGTCGATGCCGGACGCGATACGCATCGGGTCGACCGCCAACGTCGGCCGTCCGGTCCGGATGAAGTCCTGCACCTGCCGGTTGGTCGCGAGCGAGCAGCTGCCCGACACCACCGCCTGCAACCTGCCCGGCGCCGGGAGCGCACTGGCCTGCAACGACGGCGCGATGTCGAAGTTGGCCGGCAGTCCGATCGCCACGCCCGAGCCGGCCGTCACCAGCGGCATTGCCGCGAGCGCCGGGCCGAGGCGCAGCAGGTCGTCGTTCGACACGGCATCGACGATCGCGATGCCCACGCCGTCGGCACGCAGCTCGGCGATGCGCCCGCGCACGGCGTTGGCGCCGCGCGCCACCACCGTGTGGTCGATCAGGCCGACCTTGCGCTTCGTCTGGGCCTGCAACACGCGCACCAGATTCGGGTCCGTCATCGGCGTCAGCGGATGGTTCTGCATGCCGCTCTCGTCGAGCAGTACGTCGCCGACGAAGAGATAACCCTTGAAGACCGTGCGCTTGTTGTCCGGGAAGGCCGGCGTGGCGATGGTGAAGTCGCTGTCCAGTGCGTCCATCAGCGCCTCGGTCACCGGGCCGATGTTGCCGGCGGCGGTGCTGTCGAAGGTCGAGCAGTACTTGAAGTAGATCTGCTGCGCGCCATGCGCCTGCAGCCAGGCCAGGGCTTCGAGCGACTGCGCGACGGCCTCGGTCGCGGGAATGGTGCGCGACTTCAGCGCGACGACCACCACGTCGACATCGGCCGCGAGCGGCCCGGCCGGCACGCCGATGGTCTGCACCACGCGCATGCCGGCGCGCACCAGGTTGTTGGCGAGGTCGGTCGCGCCGGTGAAGTCGTCGGCGATGCATCCGAGCCGTATCGGGCTCACTGGTGGACCTTCGCCTTCGGTGCGAGCTTGCCTGGGGCGGCCCGGCGCGGCGCTCATGCCTTCTTCCCTTCGGGCAGCGTGATGCCCGGAAAGATCTTGATCACGGCGCTGTCGTCTTCCTTCGCGAAGCCCGCAGTGGACGCCTGCATGAACATCTGGTGCGCGGTCGAGGCCAGCGGCAGCGGGAATTTGCTGGCGCGCGCGGTGTCGAGCACCAGGCCCAGGTCCTTCACGAAGATGTCCACGGCCGACAGTGGCGTGTAGTCGGCGGCCAGCACGTGGGCCATGCGGTTCTCGAACATCCAGCTGTTGCCGGCGCTGTGCGTGATCACCTCGTACAGCGCGGCGGCGTCCACGCCTTCGCGCAAGCCGAGCGCCATGGCTTCGGCCGCGGCCGCGATGTGCACGCCGGCCAGCAGCTGGTTGATGATCTTCACCTTGCTGCCGGCGCCCGCGCCGTCGCCCAGGCGGTAGACCTTGCCGGCCATCGCGTCGAGCACGGCGTCGGCCGCGGCATAGGCGGCGGGCCGGGCCGAGGTCATCATGGTCATCTGGCCCGAGGCGGCCTTGGCGGCGCCGCCCGAGATTGGCGCGTCGACGTAGTTCACGCCCAGCGTGGCCAGGCGGGCTTCGAGCGCGATCGACCAGCTCGGGTCGACGGTGGAGCACATCACGAAGGTGCTGCCGGCCGGCATCGCGGCGGCGGCGCCTTCGTCGCCGAACAGCACCGACTCGGTCTGCGCCGCGTTCACGACAACCGACACCAGCACCGGGCAGGCCGCCGCAAGGGCCGCCGGCGAGATGCAGGCGACGCCGCCTTCAGCAGCGAAGGCGTCGGCCGCGCCGGGCCGCACGTCGCACACGTGCACGTTGAAACCGTGGTGGCGCAGGGTCTTGGCGATGCCGAGACCCATGGCGCCGAGGCCGATCACGCCGACGTTCTTGGAGGTCATGGAAGATGGATCCTGTTCGATGGAGGGGGGCGGATGTGCGTGCCGCCGACACCGCACGGATGTCGTGAGGCGTGTGAAACGCTGCCGTAATTTATCAGGTTGTCATACAAATTAATGTCTCGGTGGCGCGTGGCGATCCTCTGTCGCTCAGCGTCCGGCGCCCGATCTTCCGGCCAGTCCGCCAGTCAACGGCCGTGCCAGCGCCTCGCCTTCCTGCTGCCAGAAGGCCGGATCGGCCTGCCTGATGCGCCGGACCGCGTTGTCCATGTGTCCCGCTGCTGCGAGCCGTGCGCGCGCCGGGTCGCCGGCCTCGATCGCGTCCACGATGTCGCGATGCTCGTCGGCTACCTGCGCGGCGAAATCGATACGCCGCGCCTCGTTGGCGCGCGTGACGCGCGTCGCACCCATGAGGTACTGGCTCAGGTACTGCAGCGTGTCGAGCAGGAAGGGGTTGCGTGCCGCGTCGGCGATGCTGCGGTGAAAGGCCACGTCTTCCGCGACGCCGTCGCCGCCAGCGGCCACGGCCTTGGCCAGCGCCGCGATCGCCTGGCGGATGCGGCGCACGTCCGCCGTCTTGCGGCGCTCCGCGGCCAGCGCCGCCACCTCGGCCTCCAGGCCGCGACGCACCTCGACCATCTGAACGACTGCAGACAGCGAGCCCGCATAGCGGGCATCGAAGCTCAGCGGGGAGAAGCCTGCGTCGCGCACGTACATGCCGCTGCCCTGGCGCGAATCCACCAGTCCGAGGGACTTGAGGCGGGACACGGCCTCGCGCACGACGGTGCGGCTGACGCCGAACTGCTCGGCGAGCGCGACTTCGGTGGGAAGCTTGAGGCCCTTGGCGAGCCGGCCCGCGCGGATCTCTGCCTCGAGCGCATCGGCTACGCGGTCCGACAGCCGTGCGCCGGGAAGAAGGGACTGGAAGCG
>CAIQMJ010000097.1 GCA_903872875.1 uncultured Variovorax sp. | reverse complement strand
TGCCGCGCTCGCCGCGATGACTGGCGCGCAGACCGACCGCATGACGCGTGACGACGCCTGGCGCCTGCTCTCGATCGGCCGCCACATCGAGCGCCTCGCCTTCCTGTCGAACGCGCTGGCCGCCGGTTTCGCCAACGGCGCCGTGCACGAGGTTGCAGGCTTCGAAGCCATCATTGCGCTGTTCGACAGCACGATCACCTTCCACGGCCGCTATCAGCAGCGTCGCGACGTCGCGACGATGGTCGACCTGTTGGTGCTCGACGGCGACAACCCGCGTTCGCTGGCCTGGGTCACGCAGACGCTGCGCGGACGCATCGCCAAGCTGGCCGGCAGCGCGCCGGGCAAGCTCACCGCGCTGTCCTACGAACTGCCCGACCCCGCTACCTGGACGCTCGAACGCCTCTGCGATCCGGGCCCGGACGCCAAATACCCCGCGCTGGTCGAACTGTTCAAGACCTGCGAAACCGCGGCCTATCACGTGTCCGACTCGATCGGCACACGCTACTTCACGCTCACGTCCGAATCGCTTCGGTCGGTGGGCGCCTAGGCATCCCCGGCATGCTTCTCCACGTCACCCACGAAACCCGCTACGACTACACCCCGCCGGTGGAGACTGCGCAGCATCTCGCCCATCTGAAGCCGCGCACCACCGCATCGCAGCGGCTGGTGAGCCACACGCTGTCGATCATGCCCACGCCCGCGCAGTGCCATGAACAGCTCGACCTGTATGGCAACACGCGCGCTTTCTTTGCGCTCGACTCCACGCACAACGAACTGGTCGTCACGGCCGAGAGCGTCGTCGAGACCTCCGACCCCGTGCTGGCGACCTGCATCGCGCGGATGCTGCCCTGGGAAGAGGTGCGAGAGCGCTTCCGCTACAGCAAGGGATCGCGCTTCGATCCGGCTTCGGACTTCGTGTTTCCGTCGCCCTACGTGCCGCGGCACGACGACTTCACCGCCTACGCGCGGCTGAGCTTTGCACCCGGCCGTCCGACCTTCGACGTGGCGATGGACCTCACGCACCGCATCTATCGCGATTTCGAATACGACGCCGGCAGTACCGAGATCAACACGCCGGCCGTGGAAGCGCTCGCGCAACGCCAGGGCGTCTGCCAGGACTTCGCCCACATCATGATCGCGTGCTTCCGCACCATGGGCCTGCCCGCGCGCTACGTCAGCGGCTACCTGCTGACCCAGCCGCCACCAGGCCAGAAACGGCTGATCGGCGCCGATGCCTCGCACGCCTGGGTGTCGGTCTACCTGCCGGCTGCCGACGGACCGGGCGACTGGGTCGACTTCGACCCAACGAACGGACGCCAGCCCGGCCAGGACTACGTGACGCTGGCGATCGGTCGCGACTATTCCGATGTGTCGCCGATGCGCGGCGTGCTGCACGGCGGCGCGCGCCACACGCTCGACGTCGGCGTGACGGTGCAACCGCTGGAAGAGATGCAGGCCTACCTGCCGGGCATGGCGCTCGCGCCGGGACTGTCGTCGCAGTCGCAAGGCCAGAGCCAGGGCATGTCACAGTCCCAGGGCCAGTCCGGCATGCTGCCGCCAGTCCCGCTGCAATCGCAGTCCTGACGGGCAGCAGATTCCGCGCGGCGTGGCGCGCCGCGCAACTGCCATCCCTTCCTCTTTTTCCGTTCCATCCAAGGAGTCTTTCCATGAGCGTCTACGACAAACTCACCGCCCTCGGCATCACGCTGCCGCCCGTCGCCGCCCCCGCCGCGGCCTATGTGCCCTTCGTGCAGACCGGCAACCTGGTCTTCCTGTCCGGCCACGTGGCCAAGAAGGACGGCAAGCCCTGGGTCGGCCAGCTCGGCGGCGCGATCGACACGGCCGAAGGCCGGCTTGCCGCCCGCGCGATCGCGATCGACCTGATGGGCACGCTGCACGCGGCCGTGGGCGACCTGAACAAGATCAAGCGCATCGTGAAGGTGATGAGCCTGGTGAACTCGGTGCCGACCTTCACCGAGCAGCATCTGGTGACCAACGGTGCCAGCGAGCTTTTCGCCGAAGTCTTCGGCCCGGAAAAGGGCGCGCATGCACGCAGCGCCTTCGGCGTCGCGCAGATCCCGATGGGTTGCTGCGTCGAGATCGAACTGATCGCAGAAATCGGCTGATCCTGCCGGCGTGGCCACGGCCACGCCACACTGGCACGATGGCTCGCCGCCCGGGCTCGTTCACGCAAGCGAGGAACCCCGCACCATCAGCCGCCCGGGCAGCAACTGCTGGCGCGCGGGCCCTTCGAAGCCTCGCAGCCGATCGATCAGGCTCGCAGCGGCTGCCCGGCCGATCGCATCGGTAGGCTGCTCGATGGTGCTCAGCCCAGGCCCGACCAGCGGAGCCCATTCCGTATCGTCGAAACCCACGAAGCCCAGGTGTTCTCCGAAGCGCCAGCCCAGCCGCGTCATCGCAGCCGCCACGCGAAGCGTGACCACCGCATTGCCCGCCACGACAGCCGGTCGGCGGCCCGGACGCGCGGCGGCGGCACGCTCGCCCAGCGCACGCAACGCGACGTCGAGGGCGTCCGGCTCCCCTTCTTCGCTCTCGAAGATCTCGCCGGCCACGCCGTCGGCCGCATGCGTCGCGGCGCAATCGAGGAAGGCGGATGACCGCTCGCGCCGTGTGCTCACGCCCTGCTGCGGCTCGGTGATGTAGAGCAGTTCGCGCCAGCCGCCGGCCACCAGATGCTCGCAGGCCTGCGCCATCGCGCCCGCGTTGTCCAGCGAGACGAAGTCGGCTTCCATGCCTGCATGGCGACGATCGACCAGCACCGCCGGCTTGCCATGCATCGTCACGGCATCGACCACACCCGCACCGCGGCCCAGCGTGTTGAGGATGAAGCCATCGACCTTGTAGCCCGCCAGCGCATCGATCGCCTCGCGCTCGCGGCCGAACTCGTTGCCGAGGTTGAACAGCACGACGAGATAGCCGGCGTCCTGGCAGGCCTTCTCGGCACCCCGCAGCACGGCGACCGAATAGGGGTTGGTGATGTCGGCCACGATCAGCCCGATCAGGCGCGAGCGGCCCAGGCTCAGCGCCTGCGCCATCGGATTGGGCGTGAAGCCGAGCGCTGCGATCGCCGTCTCGACGCGCGCGGCGATGTCGGGGCTCAGCAGTCGCTCGCGGTGGTTCAGGAAGCGCGAGACGGTCGCCTTCGATACGCCGGCCGCCTCGGCGACATCGGCGATGGTGGCGCGACCGCTCGGTTTCATCGGTGGGCGCGCTTTCGCGCCGCCCTCAGGCACTTGCGGTGTCGTACACCGCCGTGGGCTGTTCGCCAGCCAGTGCCTGCAACAGGTTGGTCGTGGCGAGCTCGGCCATGGCGTGGCGCGTCTCATGCGTGGCCGACCCGATGTGCGGCAGCGGCGTGACGCGCGGATGCGTGCGCAGGGCCGACGCCAACGGCAACGGCTCCTTGGCGAACACGTCGAGCCCCGCGGCCCGCAGACGGCCACCGTCGAGCGCTGCCAGCAGCGCGGTTTCATCGACCGTCGCACCGCGCCCGCCATTGATGAAGATCGCGCCCGGCTTCATGCGGGCAAACACATCCGCATTGATCATGCCGCGCGTGCTTTCGGACAGCGGCAGCATCGCGACGACGAAATCGGCGCGCGCCAGCAGTTCGTCGAGCGGTGTGTGGATCGCACGCGCCTGAAGCTCGGGCGCCTGGGCGCCCAGGTCCACCGGTCGGCGTGCGTGGTAGAGCACCGGCATGCCGAAACCCAGCGCCGCGCGGCGCGCGATCGCCTGGCCGATGCGGCCGAAGCCGAGCAGGCCGAGCGTCTTGCCGTGCACGTCGAAACCGAACAGGTCCTCGCCGACGTTCTTCGTCCACTCGCCGTTGCGCACGAGGTTCGACAGCTCGACCACGCGGCGGCTGGTCGCCATCAGCAGCGCGAACACGGTGTCGGCCACGGTCTCGTCGAGCACGCCGGGCGTATGGCACAGCACGATGCCGCGCGCATGCAGCGCGGCCAGGTCGTAGTTGTCCACGCCGACCGAAACGCTGGAGACGGCCTCGAGCCTGGGCGCGGCCTCGAGAAGGCCTCGATCGATCGGATAGCTCGAGCCGATCAGCCCCTGGGCCGTGAGCAGTGCCGCATCGAATGCAGCGCGTTGCGCCGGCACCTTGGGGTTCGCGACGGTCACGTCATGCACGGCCCGCAGCCGTGCGAGCTGATCGTCGGGCAACTCGCGAAACACCAGGACATGCTTGCGTGCGCTCACAGGCCGGCCTCCTCGAGCTGGGCGCGCGTGGGCAACCCTTCGGTGTCGCCGAGCACCTGCACGGCGCGCGCGCCGATCCACGAGCCGCGCCGCACCGCGTCGGGCACGGAGCGGCCTTCGAGCAACGCGCTGATCACGCCGGCCGCGAAACCGTCGCCTGCACCGACGGTGTCGATCACTTCCTTCACCGGGAAACCCGGCACGCGGCCGGTTCCGGCCACGTCGCTGTCGTAATAGGCGCCCTCGGCGCCGAGCTTCACGACGACCAGTTTCGCGCCGAGCCGGCGGTAGAACGCGGCGATGCCTTCCGGCGTGCTTTCGCCGGTCAGCAGCAGGCCTTCCTCGATGCCGGGCAATACCCAGTCGGCACGCGCCGCAAGGTCGTTGATGGCTGTGCGCATCGCATCGGTCGACGCCCACAGCGTCGGCCGCAGGTTCGGGTCGAAGGAGATGGTGCGGCCCGCGGCGCGCATGGCGTCCATCGTCTTGATGGCCGCCGGCAGCGTGGTCGCCGAGATCGCGGCGAACACGCCGGTCGCGTGCAGATGGCGCGCCGAGGTGAGCCATGGCACATCGACGTCATCTGGCGTCATCTGGCTCGCCGCGGAACCCTTGCGGTGGTACTCGACCGGTGGGTCGCTGCCGTCGGTCACGCGGCCCTTGAACTGGAAGCCGGTGCGCTGGGCCGGGTCGCAGATCACGTGCGAGCAGTCGATGCCCTCGCCCTTCATCGTCGCGATCAGGTAGCGCCCCATCGAGTCGGTGC
>CAIQMJ010000096.1 GCA_903872875.1 uncultured Variovorax sp. | reverse complement strand
ATGGTCAGGCCGGTCAGCGCCACGCGCAGACGGTTGCCCGGGGGCTCGTTCATCTGGCCGTAGACCATGGCCACCTTCGAGTCCTCGAGCTTCTCGAGGTTCACGACGCCGGAGTCGGCCATCTCGTGATAGAAGTCGTTGCCTTCGCGGGTACGTTCACCCACACCGGCGAACACCGACAGACCCGAGTGAGCCTTGGCGATGTTGTTGATGAGTTCCATCATGTTCACGGTCTTGCCCACGCCGGCACCGCCGAACAGGCCCACCTTGCCGCCCTTGGCGAACGGGCACACCAGGTCGATCACCTTGATGCCGGTTTCCAGCAGGTCTTGCGACGGCGACAGTTCGTCGTACGCAGGTGCCTTGCGGTGGATCGAAGCGGTGAGCTCCTGGCCGACCGGGCCACGTTCGTCGATGGGCGAACCCAGCACGTCCATGATGCGGCCGAGCGTCGCCTTGCCGACGGGCACGGTGATCGGGGCTTGCGTGTTGGTCACGATCAGGCCGCGGCGCAGGCCGTCCGACGAACCGAGCGCAATGGTGCGCACCACGCCGTCGCCGAGCTGCTGTTGCACCTCGAGCGTCAGTGCGCTGCCCTCGAACTTCAAGGCGTCATAGATCTTGGGCATCTTGTCGCGCGGGAATTCCACGTCGACCACGGCACCGATACATTGAACGATCTTGCCTTGCACTGCATTTGCTTGAGCCATCATCTGCTCCGATAAAAATTTGAATCTGTTGACGTCGCAAGACGCTTAGACGCCGGCAGCCGCCGCAGCGCCCGACACGATTTCCGACAGCTCTTTGGTGATGCCTGCCTGGCGGGTCTTGTTGTAGATCAGCTTGAGTTCGGCGATCACGTTGCCGGCGTTGTCGGTCGCGGACTTCATGGCGACCATGCGAGCGGACTGTTCCGACGCCATGTTCTCCGCCACGGCCTGGTAGACCAGCGACTCTGCGTAGCGAACCAGCAGCTCGTCGATCACGCTCGGCGCATCGGGCTCGTAGATGTAGTCCCAGGCATGCTGACCTTTCTCGGCCTGCAGGGTGTCGGCGGCGAGCGGCAGCAGCTGCTCGATCACCGACTCCTGGCGCATGGTGTTGATGAACTTCGTGTAGCAGACGTACACGGCGTTCAGCTTGCCCTCGGCATATGCGTCGAGCAACACCTTGACCGGACCGATCAGTTTGTCGAGAT
Source organism: uncultured Variovorax sp. (assembly GCA_903872875.1). Lineage (GTDB taxonomy): Bacteria > Pseudomonadota > Gammaproteobacteria > Burkholderiales > Burkholderiaceae_C > Variovorax. The sequence continues at coordinate 1,439 of CAIQMJ010000096.1, read as the reverse complement.
GCGGCGTGTCGCCCAGTTGCGTGACATGCGAGACGACGCGCGCGCCGATCCGGTTCAGGAAGCCGAGTCCCTTGTTGCCGATGGCCACCGCCTCGACCGCGTTGCCGGCTGCCTGCTGCTCACGCAGCTTGGCAGTGAGTGCGCGCAGCACATTGGTGTTCATGCCGCCGCACAGACCCTTGTCGGTCGTGACCAGGATGAAGCCCGCCGTCTTCGCGTCGTTGGTCTTCATGAAGGCGTGCGTGTACTCCGGATTCGCCTGGCCGAGATTGGCCGCGATGGTGCGGATCTTCTCGCTGTAGGGACGGGCGGCGCGCATGCGGTCCTGCGCCTTGCGCATCTTCGACGCGGCCACCATTTCCATGGCCTTGGTGATCTTCTTGGTGTTCTCCACCGATTTGATCTTGCCGCGGATTTCCTTACCGGCTGCCATAGATGCTCCTTAAGCCTTGATCTCGCGCGCCATCAGGCGAACGACTTCTTGAACGTCGTGATAGCGGCGGTCAGTTCGGCTTCAGCTTCCTTGTCCAGCGCCTTGGCCTTCTCGACCTTGTCGAGCAGTGCCGCATGGCTGGTCTTCAGGAACTGGTGCAGGCCGTGTTCGAAGGCAAGAACCTTCTTGACGTCCAGGTCATCCATGAAGCCCTTGTTGACCGCGAACAGCGTTGCACCCATCAGCGAGATGGGCAGCGGGCTGTACTGGGCCTGCTTGAGCAGCTCGGTCACGCGGGCACCGCGGTCGAGCTGCTTGCGGGTTGCCTCGTCCAGGTCGGAAGCGAACTGCGCGAACGCAGCCAGTTCACGGTACTGGGCTAGGTCGGTACGGATACCGCCCGACAGGCTCTTGATGATCTTGGTCTGGGCGGCCGAACCGACGCGCGACACCGAAATACCGGCGTTGATGGCGGGGCGGATACCTGCGTTGAACAGGCTGGTTTCCAGGAAGATCTGGCCGTCGGTGATCGAGATCACGTTGGTCGGCACGAAGGCGGACACGTCGCCGGCTTGCGTTTCGATGATCGGCAGGGCGGTCAGCGAACCGGTCTTGCCCTTGACTTCACCCTTGGTGAAGGCTTCGACATAGTCGGCGTTCACGCGGGCTGCGCGTTCGAGCAGGCGGCTGTGGAGATAGAACACGTCGCCGGGGTAGGCTTCGCGGCCTGGCGGACGGCGCAGCAGCAGCGAGACCTGGCGGTACGCAACGGCTTGCTTGGACAGGTCGTCATAGACGATCAGTGCGTCTTCGCCGCGGTCGCGGAAGTACTCGCCCATCGTGCAGCCCGAATAGGCCGACACGTACTGCATCGCTGCCGATTCCGACGCCGAGGCCGCGACCACGATCGTGTAGTCCATGGCACCGGCCTGTTCCAGCGCGCGCACCACGTTCTTGATCGACGAGGCCTTCTGGCCGATCGCGACGTAGACGCAGGTCACGCCCT
>CAIQMJ010000095.1 GCA_903872875.1 uncultured Variovorax sp. | reverse complement strand
CTGCCAGCCCGAGAAGTTCGATACGCCGACATAGCGCACCTTGCCCGCGCGCACCAGATCGTCGAGCGTGCCCAGCACCTGCTCGACCGGCGTCATCGCATCGAAGGCGTGCAGCTGCAGGATGTCGATGTGCCCGGTGCCGAGGCGCTGCAGTGCGGCATCGACGCCCTCGATCAGGTGATGGCGCGACGAGCCGGCATCGTTCGGTCCCTCGCCCGAGCGCAGCGTGAGCTTGGTCGAGACGATGGCCTGGTTGCGCCGGCCCTGGAGCGCCGCGCCGAGGATCGATTCCGACGCGCCGCCCGAGTAGACGTCGGCGCTGTCGAACAGGTTGACGCCGGCGTCCAGGCAGATGTCGACGATGCGGCGCGCGCCGGCCACGTCGGTATTGCCCCAGGCGCTGAAGAGCGGGCCCTGTCCGCCGAAAGTGCCGGCGCCGAAGCCGAGGGCGGGCACCTTGAAGCCGGAGCGGCCGAGGTAGCGGTATTCCATGGAGTTCTCCTGAAGGGATGAGGGAAAGAGAAAGATGTCAGGCGCGCGCGGCGGCGCATTCGGCGGGGGCGGGTGCGCGGCCGTCCAGCGCGCGGCTCCACAGCGCGATCGCCAGGCCGGCCAGCGTGATGAGCGCCGCGATCCAGCCGAGCGCACCCAGGCCCGGTCCGGCCTCGATCGTCAATCCGCCAGCCCACGCGCCGATCGCGTTGCCCAGGTTGAAGGCGGCGATGTTCAGGCTCGACGCCAGGTTCTGGCCGGCGGCGGAGGCCTTCTCCAGCACACGCAGCTGCAGTGGCGCCACCGTGGCGAACGACGCCACGCCGAGCACGCCGAAGAACACGACCGCAGTCCAAGGCGTGCCGACGGCGAACCGGGTCGACGCCAGCACGATCGTCAGCACCGCCAGCGTGCCCAGCACGGCACGCATCGCGCCGCGGTCGGCCAGCCGTCCGCCGAGCAGGTTGCCGATCGCCATGCCGCCGCCGAACAGCAGCAGCACGGCCGACACGGCGCCGTCGCTCAGGCCGGTCACGGTCGTCAGCAATGGCTGGATGTAGGTGAAGACCACGAACACGCCGGCATAGCCGACCACCGTCATCGCCAGGCCGAGCAGCACCTGCGGCTGCAGCAGCACGGCGAGTTCATCCCGCAGCGGCGCGGGCGGCGCGTCGTTGCGGCTGCGCGGCACGAAGGCAGCGAGTACCGCGAAGGCCAGCACGCCGATCGCGGTCACGGCCCAGAAGGTGGCGCGCCAGCCGAAGTGCAGGCCCAGCCAGGCACCGGCGGGCACGCCGAGCACGGTCGCGGCGGTGAGGCCGGTGAACATGATCGCGATGGCTGACGCGCGGCGCTCCGGTACGACCAGTCCGGTCGCGACCACGGCGCCGACACCGAAGAAAGTGCCGTGCGCGAGCGCGGTGACCACGCGGGCCGCCATCAGCCAGCCGTAGCTCGGCGCCAGCGCGCAGGCCAGGTTCCCGAGCGTGAAGATCGCCATCAGCGCGAGCAGCACGGTCTTGCGCGGCAGCCTGCGCGAGGCGATGGTCAGCACTGGCGCGCCGATCGCCACTCCGAGTGCATAGCCCGAGATGAGCAGTCCGGCGGCGGCGATGGAGACATGGAGATCGGCCGAGACCTGCGTGAGCAGGCCCATGAGCACGAATTCGGTGGTGCCGATGCCGAAGGCACCGGCGGTGAGGGCAAGGAGAGCGATGGGCATGATGCCTCGTACTGTGGAGGCGCTGTCGCTCGTTGACTAGAATGCCTGCCGGACTTTGACCTGTGAATTGAACTCATCCAAATGCCGCGCATCGACGTGAACCGTTCCGGCGAGATGGAAGCCTTCGTGCAGGTGGTCGAGCGAGACGGCTTCTCGGCCGCGGCCCGCGCGCTGGGCATGACGCCGTCGGCGGTCAGCAAGCTGGTCGGCCGGCTCGAGGCTCGGCTCGGCGTCCAGCTGGTGCACCGCTCGACGCGCAAGCTGCAGCTCACCGCAGAGGGCCGGCAGTTTCACGAACGCAGCGTGCGCGTGCTGGCCGACATGGAAGAGGCCGAGCGTTGCGCCGCGGCCGACACCGCGCCGCGCGGCCGCGTCAGCATCAACACCAGCGTCTCCTTCGGCCACTACGTGCTGATCCCGCTGCTGCCGCGGCTGATGGAACGGCATCCGGAGCTGAGCATCGACCTGGGGCTGACCGATCGCGTGGTCGACCTGATGGACGAGCGCGCCGACATCGCGATCCGCTGGGGGCAGCTGCCGTCGTCCGACCTGCTGGCACGGCCCCTGGGCCGGACCGGCCAGGCGATCGTCGCCTCGCCGGACTATCTGGCGCGCCATGGCACGCCGCGCACCCCGGAGGAGTTGCT
>CAIQMJ010000094.1 GCA_903872875.1 uncultured Variovorax sp. | reverse complement strand
TGTCATGTATCTTTCGGGGTTCAGGCGGTTGATCTCGAAAGCTATACGGCTTTGGCTCAAGAAGACGGAAAATGGACGCTCTCGATACAGTCCTTTCAAGACCTCGGGAATTTCAGGCTGCTCCCATCTTTTTTTCTCCCACTGTTTATTCAAGGACATCTTGAAAAGATCTGCGGGTCGTACCTCACCCATGGCCATCCTTGTTCGATGGGCGGAAACTCCAGATTCTTTGCATAACCTGTCGATCAGCTTCGGCCGGTTGAATGCCAGTCCGCCGGCGTCGAGAGCTTGATATTCTTCAAGCTCTCCATGCAGTTGCATTTCCAGGAGTTTGCCAAATATGATGGCATCGCATTGCGATTGAAGCGAAACTTCCTTTGTATTGGAGCGGCGTGTTTTGCTGGCCGGTATTCCGTCGTCTGCGCTGATTCCAGCATTGTGCAGGGCTTGGTTGCGTGCAGTTCTGCACAAAATATCCGGATTGATCATCCAGGTGGAATTATTTATCCTTCGCAGGCATTGGTCAGCGCACCAAATTTTCCATAAAGAGTGAAAATATTCCCTGGTTTTATCGGGCGCCATGCCCGCGAGAACACTGATTGCCTGCTTTTCTGTGAAGCCCTTGGGATAACGGTCCAGCATGACCCGGCACCATCCCCGGTCGGCGTCAGTTGATTTGTTTTTCGAAGGTGGCCTGCCGCGGAAGAGAATTGCACCCGTACTACCTACCTTGAATTTATGCTGCAAATTCGGATGCTCTCCCGCAACACAATACCAGCTGCCTCTTCTTTCAATTCCTGGTAAAACCAATGGGATCACGCACAGTTGTGATCTAGATAAAGTGATGCCGAGACTTGTCAAAAATGCAGCTAAATCCGACCAACAAACCGAAAAACATCGGCGGACCCATTTTTTAATATAAGCATCGATTTCAGAGGCGTTGGCGGAAATCACCGAATCCAGCTCTTTCGCTGCAGAAATATCCCGCGCAGCGGATGTGCGCCGCGCGATTGTTGCGCAATCACCAACCGTCCCCTCTCCCAGCGGTGATTCGGTATCGCCATCCGTCAAATTGCCTCGCGTGGTCAGTGCCATATATTTGCGCACGGATTCGAGATTGCGACTGAAGAAATTGCGAGTCCGAGAATCTATTTTTGTCTCGTTCGCGATTCGCGTATAAAGAATAGAGAATTTTTCGAGGCCTTCCGTATCCGGATGTTCCTTTGAACAAGCTTCTTGAAGTACATCCTTGAAGCGCAAGAGATCAGGGCAGTGCTTGCGATAGATCTCGGGCCGTGCCAACACAAGCCAGGTAGTCAATCTGTTGTTTGACAAATGCTTGCCGTTCTTGGCCAGCTTGACGCGGATTTCCCCCACTGCGCCATGGCGGGCAATTTCATGTGGCAATTGCCGCAACGCCATTTCAAAATCTGCCAAGGTCGGCGGTACAAGCTCGGTTGCGGCCAATGACGGCTGAGGCGCACCAACACGGGTCGTATGGAGGGTCAGGTCAACAACAAAGCTCTGCAGCAATTTGAGCCGGGCGCGCACATAAGCCATCAGTCGGAGATGCTCGTTCCCCAATTGCGGAAGATCTGCACTGCCCTCCAGAAAGCGTGCATGGATCTGATCGACGGAAGCTTGCACATGGCCTTCGTCCAAGGTCGAGAAATCCATCGCATCGTCTGCATTGCCAGACATCCAGGTGGTCAATCGGTCTTCTCTTGCCGCTTCATCTTCTTGACGCGCCAGGCGCACTTGTTGGTCCAACGGCTGGCGCGCAGCCTCCAGACGTTCAGTCTCGGCGGATAACGGAATGGTGGCGTCCCGATGGAGCAAGCGATGCCAGCATGCGTCGAGCAGCTTCATTTCCCGCTGAACGAGACGGTAGGCGGTATCGGGATCCAGGCTGCCGGTAGCGCGGTCGAACAGTCGGCTGTGGCTGGCCTCGTCACTGTCCGCCTCGTCGGCAGAATCCGGCTCGAGGTCACCTGCCGTATCGCTGGGGGGCAAGGCGCCCTGCATCATTTCGCGATACGCCTTTTTCAATTCTTCCAAGGCCAGGTCGAGCTCGCCTGTCAGGTCATCGGGTCCATCGAACTGCGAATGGCCGCCACCTGTCGCGCCCACGGGCACATTGGCCAGTTGGCTTCCAAGTGAATTGGACCGCGGGTCCGTCGGCACCCCACCCGTGTTGGCATTGCCTGCAATCACTGCGCCATCGCGCGGTGCCGGGCGAGACTCGGTGAAGGAAATCGCAGAGCTCGATGACGCACCGGAAGTAGGAGAAGAAGAGCTGTACGGGGATGTCATGAGGTGAGGTGTCGCGTGCCGTTGGAACCCGGGCTCGATTGTCGAAACCGCCGTACCCGCATCGCACTTGTCAACCGAAGCAACAGGCACTTCAGCGAAGGGGCTCGGGAATTGGCAATGCAGCATTCAGGTGCTTCGCCTGTGTCTGTACTGCTTCGCATTGACACCTGCATGCGGCAGCGACCGGGGCGACAGTGCGACCATCACTGGAGCATCAGCATGAT
>CAIQMJ010000093.1 GCA_903872875.1 uncultured Variovorax sp. | reverse complement strand
TCCCCGGCCTGCTTGATGGTCTGCACCAGCGTCTGCGCCGACGAATAGCCGATCAGGTTCAGCGAGTCCGTCGGGTCGCCTGCCGGGTAGAACTGCTTCAGCGTGGCCGCATAGTCCGCATACTCCTTGGTGGCCTGCGTGGCGGGGTCGGTCGGGTCGCGGAAATAGGTCGCGCTGATCACGCCCTTCGACACGTCCAGGCCGGCCGGCTTCAGGACCGAGCTGACCGACACCGACACGCTCGAAACGTAGCGCGCCGGGCTCCAGCCGATCTCCGCGGCGCGCTTGATGGCCATGGCCGCGAACTTGGGCGTCGCGAAGATCAGCAGCGTGTCCGCGCCTGAGCCCTTCATCGACACGATCTGGCTGTCGATGGTCGGGTCGCTGGTTTCGTAGGTCTGTGTCGTCACGACCATCGACTTGGCCTTGTCGCCCATGCCGTCGATCACGCCCTTCTGGAAGTCCTTCCCGAAGTCGTCGTTCTGCATCAGGATCGCGACCTTCGCGCCCGGGTTGCTCGCCACGATGTGCTGCCCGAAGGCTCGTGCCTCGGCTTCGTAGGTCGGCTGCCAGCCGATCGTCCAGGGGAATTCCTTGATGTTGCCCCAGCGCGTGGCGCCCGAGCCGACGAAGAGCTGCGGCACCTTCTTGGCGTTGAGGTACTTCTGGATCGCCGCGTTGTGCGCGGTGCCGACCGGCAGGAAGACCGCGAAGACCTCGTCCTGCTCGACCAGCTTGCGGGCCTGCTCGACGGTCTTGGACGGCGTGTAGGCATCGTCGAGCGAGATGAAGTTGATCTTGCGGCCGTTCACACCGCCCTCGGCATTGACCTTGGCGAAGTAGGCCGCGGCGGACTTGCCGATGGTGCCGAAGGCCGAGACGGGGCCGGAGTACGAGACGAGGTTGCCGATCTTGATCTCGGTGTCCGACGCGCCGGTGTCGTAGCGCTTCTGCGCCTGTGCCGTGAGCTGGGTGAGCGCCAGGGCTGCGGCCATGCCGACGACGAGTGCTCTGCGATTGAACCTGAATGCCATGTTGTCTCCTGGTGGTTTTCTGGGTCGGGCAAGGGCGCCCGGCGTCTGCAATGCGACGTTGCAGATGCTAGGAGGCGTGCGACGGCCGACCTATCGTCAGAAGCGACGAATTCGGCGGTGCCTCGTCCGCCGCCGCAGCCGGTGCGGCTCAGCGGATCACGCCGAGGCGGCGCGCCACGGCCACCGCCTGGGTCCGGCTGTGGCAGTTGAGCTTGGTGTTGATGTTGCGCAGGTGCGTGCGCACCGTGCTGTCGGAGACGAAGAGCTTCTCGGCCATCGCGGTGTTGGAATAGCCCTCCACCAGCAGCTGCAGCACGCGGATCTCCTTGCGCGTCAGCGGCTCCGCCAGCGGCGGCGCCTCCGGCGCGAACGCCGCGTCTTCCTCGGCGTCGGCGCGCGGGCCGAACAGGTCGCACAGGCGCTGCAGGTACTCGCTGAAGATCGGGTCCTGCAGCGCCTGCGACGCGGCCGCGTCGGCCTGCACGCGCCGAACCAGCCCCGCCGCGATCGGCCCCTCGTCGAGGATCAGCCGGATGAAGCCTTCGCGGCAGGCCTCCTTCAGCACCGGCACGCCGTGATCGATCGCTCGCCCGACATCGCCACTGCGCAGGAAGCACAGCGCGAGCAGCAGCCTCAGCTTCAGCGTGCGGTGCCGGCGCACCGCGGTCTCGGCCTGGCGCAACTCGGTCTCGAGCCGCAGCAGGTGATCGGCCGGCTTGCCGAAATGCAGGTCGACGCGCAGCTCGCCGATGAAGAAGTCGTCCACCTCCTGCGCCGGCCGCTGCTGGTGTGCGAGCGCGCGCCAGACCTCGCGGTCGTCGGCCCGTGCCAGTTCCTCGCGCGCTGCCGCACCATGGCCCTGCAGCACCAGCAGATGGGAGCGCTCCAGCTTGGCGTTGGCGATCACGCGCGGCAACTGTCGCTGATGGCCGAGGTATTCGAGCTCGGTCAGCGCCTGCAAGGCGGTGTCGACGTCGCCGTTCGCGAACGCGATGCGCGAGCGCATGCGGTAGCTGAAGATCAGGTGGTCCGGCAGGCCGACGTCGCGCGCCAGCGGCAGGTAGACGTTCAGCAGACGCTCGGCGCCCGCCAGGTCGTTCGCCTCGTAGACCACGCGCGCATAGAACACGCCGGCCCAGGCGTTGCCATGCGAGTAGTTGTAGATCGCGGCGCCTGAACCCGAGGTCACCGCCATGCGGAAGCGCGCGGTGGCCTGACGCATGCGCCCTTCGCGCAGGTCGAGCAGGCCGCCCACGGTTTCGGTGTACATGCGGTTGAAGCCGCTCGCGCCCTGCGAGCGGCGCGCATCGTCGAGAAAGCTGTGGGCCTCCTGCCGCGCGCCGGCGACCGACACGATGTGCGCCATCGCGTTGAGCAGCACGCTGTCGGCGAAGGCATTGCCGGTCGGCAGATGCTGCAGACCTTCGCGGCCGGCCTGGTGCGCGTCGTCGTAGCGGTCCATCATCGCGAGCAGGATCGGCAGCAGCGCGCGCACGTGGGCCTGCACGTCCGGTGCCGGGTCGGCGGCACAGCCGGAGGCCTGCAGCCATGCCATCGCGGTCCACGGGCCCTGCGTGAAGCAGCGCGCCCAGACCGCCACCACCTGCATCAGCGGCTTCTCGCGCAGCAGCTCCGGCGGAATCACCGAGCACCAGCGGTCGAGCAGGCGCATCCGGCCCTGTTCGAGCAGCGTCCCGGCCTGGCCTTCGAGCAGGTGCAGCGCATGCGGGTGGTCGCCGCCCTCGATCGCATGGTCGATGGCCGGCACAATGCGCCCTTCGGACTCGTACCAGCCCGAGGCCGCCAGGTGCAGCCGGGCCACCTCGTCCGGGCGTTCCTTGGCCAGCTGGTCGCGCAGGAAATCGGCGAACAGGCTGTGATAGCGGTACAGGCCCGGTGCGTCCTCGACCGGAATCAGGAAGACGTTGGTGCGCTCCAGCTGCTGCAGCATGGCTGCGCAATCCAGGTTCGGCAGCAGCGCCTGGCAGGCCGGCGCGCTCAGGTGCTTCAGAACGCTGGTGCGCAGCAGGAAGTCGCGCACCGGCGGGTCCTGCCGGGTCAGCACTTCCTCGGTCAGGTACTCGGCGACGTCGCGGTCCGACAGCGCCAGCCGGGTCATGAGATCGCTGCTGCGCGGGCCGTCGCGTTGCAGCGCGAGCGACAGCAGCCAGAGGGCCGCGACCCAGCCCTCGGTCTTGCCGTGCGCGCGGTCGACGGCCTCCAGCGAAAGTCCGGCGCCGCGCAGCCGGAAGAACTCCTCCGATTCGGCCGGGCTGAAGCGCAGCACGTTGGTGTCGAGTTCGAGCAGTTGTCCACGCGCGCGCAACCGGCCCAGGCCGAGGTCGGGCACGCTGCGCGAGCCGATCACCAGCAGGCCGTTGCGCGGCAGGTTGTCGATGAGTTCGCGGATGAGCGCCATCACCCCGCCCTCGCGGATCAGCTCGAAGTCGTCGAGGAACAGCGCATAGGGCGCGGTCTCGGCGGCCAGCAGGTCGAGGATGCCTTCGGACGCGTCGTCGCGGCGCTCGACGCCCATCTGCGCGGCCGCGGCCGACAGTCCCGACAGGAAGCGCGGCACGTCGTTGTCCGCACGGTCCAGCACCAGCCAGCCGGTGGCGCTGCCGCGCTCCTCCAGCAGTTCGCGCAACTGGACCATCGCGGTGGTCTTGCCGAAGCCGGCCGGCGCGCGCACCAGCACCAGCTTGACCGAGCCCGCACGCGCAAGCCGCTCCGCAATGCCGATGCGCCGCACCTCCGCGATTCGCTGCACCGGCGGGCCCAGCTTGGCGGAGGACACGGCGAGCGGGCGGGACGGCGAAGGCGGAGAAGCGGTGGTGGAACGGTCGGCGGGCAGGGTCATGGAGAAGGAGCGGTGCGGGGCGCATGAAGGCCCTGACACGCCGGAAATGATCGCATACGGACACCCGGGCAAGACCCCGTATTCGCCCGGTATTC
>CAIQMJ010000092.1 GCA_903872875.1 uncultured Variovorax sp. | reverse complement strand
CGCATCGCCGAGAAAGAAGAAGTCGAACTTGGCGTCTTCCGCCTTGCGCGCGATCGACGCGATGAAGGCCGGGTCGTGCGATGCCTTCGGATCAACGCCGGGCAGGCGCCATGCGCCGGGGTGGTAGCCGATCGAGAACAGGAAGATGCCGAGGTGAAGCTGGCGCGGCTGGGAGGAAGTGCTTGGCATCGGAATCGGCATGAGAAAAGCCTGCGAGTTTTCACCGCGACGGCACCTGGACGGAAATCCGTTTTTTGCACTTGGATATGCGTTTTTCGGGTTTGACCGGCTCCTGCGACGGAGCGAACGGGCGTTGTCCGCGCTATGCGCATCGCGCCTAAGCAAACGCGAAAGCCTTCTTTCGCAACGGCGCGCATCGCACCTAACCTGCGGCCCATTTCTCCTCACCCCAGACAGCCGCACATGCCCTCATCGACACGCCAGTTCAAGCTCGGCGCCTTTCTCATGCAGACGGGCCACCACATCGCCGCCTGGCGCCATCCCGGTGCACAGGCCGATGCGGGCAGCAACTTCCGCCATTACGTGGAGTTGGCCCGGAAGGCGGAGGCCGCCAGGTTCGACGCCGTCTTCCTGGCCGATGCCGTCGGCGTGCGCAGCACCGACCTGCCATCGCTCGCACGCACCGCACGCAGCGACCATTTCGAGCCGCTCACGCTGCTGTCGGCCCTTGCCGCGGTGACCGAGCGCATCGGCCTCATCGCCACCGTGTCGACCAGCTTCAACGAGCCCTTCAACGTCGCGCGCAAGTTCGCGTCGCTCGACCAGATCAGCGGCGGGCGCTCGGGCTGGAACCTCGTGACGTCGAGCGGCACCGGCGAGGCGCAGAACTTCAACCGCGAGGAACACTTCGAGCACGCGCTGCGCTACGAGCGGGCGGCCGAGTTCCACGACGTGGTGACCGGGCTGTGGGACAGCTGGGAAGACGACAGCTTCGTGCGCGACAAGGACAGCGGCCAGTACTTCGACGAAGACAAGCTGCATGTGCTCAACCACAAGGGCAAGCACTTCTCGGTGCGCGGCCCGCTCAACGTGTCGCGCTCGCCGCAAGGCCGGCCGGTGGTGGTGCAGGCCGGCGCGTCGGAAGCCGGCCGCGACCTCGCGGCGCGCACGGCCGAGGTGATCTTCGTGGCGCACCAGACCTTCGACGAGGCACGGAGCTTCTACAGCGACATCAAGCAGCGGGCCCGTGCCTATGGCCGCGACCCGGAGTCCGTGAAGATCATGCCGGGCATCTTCCCGGTGGTCGGCCGCACGCAGGCCGAGGCCGAAGACAAGTTCGCGCAGCTGCAGGACCTGGTCCACCCGGTCGTCGGCGTGTCGCTGCTGTCGAGCGTGATCGGCGGCTTCGATCTGTCGGGCCTGCCGGTCGACGGTCCGCTGCCCGACCTGCCCGAGACCAACGGGCCCAAGAGCCGACAGCGCCTGCTGCTCGACCTGGCGCGGCGCGAGAACCTCAGCATCCGCGACCTGTACCTGCGGATCGCCGGCGCGCGCGGACACCAGCAGGTGGTCGGCACGCCTTCGAGCATCGCGGACCAGTTGCAGCAGTGGTTCGAGGAAGGCGGCGCGGACGGCTTCAACATCATGTCGCCCTGGCTGCCGGGCGGCCTGGACGACTTCATCGAACTCGTGCTGCCCGAGCTGCGCCGTCGCGGCCTGTTCCGCACCGAATACGAAGGGCGGACGCTGCGGGACCATCTCGGGCTGCAGCGTCCCGCGCATCCGGCGACACGAGATACTGCACCGCCGGCCGCGCCTTCGCGCGAGAAGCAGGGCAGCCTGGCCTGACGGGGGCAGCGCATGAATTTCCTCGTGGTGGGCGCAGGCGCGCTCGGTGGGTATTTCGGCGGCCGGCTGTTGCAGGCCGGGTGCGACGTCAGCTTCCTGCTGCGCCCCGATCGTGCCGCCCAGTTCGCCGCAAGCGGCCTCGTGATCCACAGCCCGGCGGGCGACATGCACTGGCCCGCGCCGACGGTCCTGCTGGCGCACCAGATACGCAAGCCCTACGACGCCGTCATCATCGCCTGCAAGGCCTACGACCTCGAAGAGGCGATCGCCGCCTTCGCGCCGGCGGTCGGCCCCGAGACCGTGCTGCTGCCGCTGCTCAACGGGCTTCGCCACATCGATCGGCTGAGCGAGCGCTTCGGCGGAAGGCGCGTGATCGGCGGCTTCGGCGGCATCTCCGCCGTGCTGGACGAGACGGGTGCTGTGCTGCACCTGAGCCGCGAGCACACGCTGGGCTTCGGCGAGCTCTATGGTGCCCGTTCGAAGCGGGTCGACGCGCTCGCCTCTGCGTTCTCGCAGGCGCGCTTCGACAGCCAGCCCGGCGACGCGATCCTGCAGGTGCTCTGGGAACGCTGGGTGCATGTGGCCGCCCTGGCCGCCATCACCACGCTGATGCGCGCCAGCGTGGGCGACATCGTGCGAGCCGGCAACCAGGACCTTGCACTCGACATGCTCGACGAGTGCGCTCAGATCGCCACGCACAACGGCTTCGCACCGCGCAAGGAAGCGCTGGAACGCATGCGCGGCGCACTGACCAATGCGAACTCGTTGCTCACGGCGTCGATGTCGAGGGACATCGAACTGGGTGCGCGAACCGAGGGCGATCACATCCTCGGCGACCTGCTTCGGCGCGGCCGCTGGTTCACGACCGACACCGTGCTGTTGCCGGTCGCCTTTGCACAGGTGCAGAGCCATGAGGCCCGACGCACCCGGGAGTCGGCCGACGCGGCGGCGTCGCAGCGCCGCGTGGCCTGACCATGCAGACCCCGCGCGGGCGGTGGCCGATGCCCGCTCGCATCGATCACTCAGATCATTCGCTTATTTCATTGCAACGAATCGGTAGTTCCAGTTCGAAGACCACGCCAAGAGAATGGGCCGCCGAACTGATCCACGGTAACTTTCCTCGTTGCTCCCATGAATTTTCAGCAGTTACGCTCCGTACGCGAAGCAGTCCGAAGCGGTTTCAACCTCACGGAAGCAGCCCATGCGCTGCACACGTCTCAACCCGGCGTGAGCCGGCAGATCCGCGAGCTGGAGGAAGAGCTCGGTCTCGCCCTGTTCGCACGCGCCGGCAAGCGGCTGACGGGCCTGACGGCGCCGGGCGATCACCTGCTGCCGATCATCGAACGCATGCTCATCGAGAGCCATAACCTGCGCCAGGCGGGGCAGGAGTTCCTCGCCCAGGAGAAAGGCCTTCTCTCGATTGCAGCCACGCACTCGCAAGCCCGCTATGCCCTGCCCGTGGCGGTGCAGGAGTTCCGTGGCCGGTTCCCCGAAGTGCGGCTGCACCTGCGCCAGGGCTCGCCCAAGCAGATCGCGCAGATGCTGCTGGACGGCGAGGCCGACGTCGGCATTGCGACCGAGGCGCTGAGCGACTATCCGCAACTCGTTGCGCTGCCGTGCTTCCGCTGGACCCATTCGCTGATCGCACCGCCGGGCCATCCATTGCTCGAAGGCCCGCTGACCATCGAACGGCTCGCGGATCATCCCCTCGTCACCTATGACGGCGGCTTCACCGGGCGCACCCGCATCGACCAGGCCTTTGCGGAAGCGGGCCTGAAGCCGAATCTCGTCATCACCGCCATGGATGCGGATGTCATCAAGACCTATGTCGAACTCGGCCTGGGCGTCGGCATCGTGGCCGGTGTTGCCTTCGAGGCGGAGCGCGACCTCAAGCTGCGCGCGGTCGACGTCGGGCATCTGTTCGGGATCAACGTCACCAAGCTGGCCGTGCGGCGCGATGCCTATCTGCGGTCCTACGTCTACGCATTCATCGAGTCCTTCGCGCCGACGCTGACGCGCGGCGCGGTCGAAGAAGCGCTCGACACCGGCATGGTCGAGGAGAGCGAGACATCTCGCGAGCCGACGCTGGACCCGGTGGTCTAGCGCCGGCTTCTTCACGTCAGGCTCGCCAGCCCGGGGCGCGCCAGGTGCAGGATCTCGTAGACGGTCGCCTGCGACCCGGGCGTCGAAGCTCCCGGCTCATTCGATGAGAGCGTCCGCGCGGGGCAGCCCGGATCGTGCCCGGCGCGCGCGTCGAGCGGCAGCCAGAGTGGGCCACGTCGCGCGGCGCGCTCGCGGTCAGGGACATGTCGTCGTCGGCGGGAAGCCGGTGCGCGTACTGCATCGAAAGCATGAGGTTCTCCTTGGGTCTGCAAGCGGCATGGTGCGCGGAGCCCATGATTTCAACAACGCATGACTGCATGTATCTGCGATAAGCAATCGACATGACTTCATTGCCCGAACGCTCGATATCGACGGGGTCCGCGCCTTCGTGCTGGTCGCGGACCTGGGCAGCTTCACCCGCGCCGCGGAGGTGATGGACACATCGCAGGCCGCCATCAGCCTGAAGCTGAAACGGCTGGAGGCGCGGCTCGGCTACCGGGTGCTCGAACGCACGCCGTGCCACGTTCGGCTCTCGCCGCAGGGCGAGGGCTTCATCGAACCTGCGCGCGACCTGCTCATGGCCTACGAACGGGCGGTGGGCGGCCTGACGGACGCTCCGACGCGCCGGCCGGTCCTGGGCATCAGCGATCACGTGGCGGGCTCCGACCTGCCGGCGCTGCTGGGGCGATTGGCTTCCTACGATCCGATGCTGCTGATCGAGGTGCGCATCAGCCCGTCGCGGGACCTGGTGGCCGCCTTCGAGAGCGGCGAGGTGGACGCGGCGATCGTGCGTCGCGAGGGCAAGCGCCGCGACGGCGAAGTGCTGGCCGAAGAGCGTTTCGGCTGGTTCGCCTCACCGACCTGGCAGCCGCGCCCCGGCGAGCCGCTGCGCCTGGCGACGATGGCCGCACCCTGCGGCGTGCGCGCCGTTGCCACGCGCACCCTGGACGCCGCCGCCATCGCGTGGACGGAAGTCTTCATTGGCAGCAGCACTCCGGGGCGTGACCCTCCGATGAGGGCGGGCGGTCCGCGGCACGTTGCCGCGGACGTGTCGCAGGCTCAGCCCGCCCGGCGCTGCGCCGACAGCTTGCGCACCACGGCCGCGAGACGGTCGATCTCGTCGAAGGTGTTGTAGAACGCCAGCGACGGCCGTACCGTGGTCTCGACACCGAAGCGGCGCAGGATCGGCTGCGCGCAATGGTGTCCCGTGCGCACGGCAATGCCTTCGTCGTTGAGCGCGTGGCCCACTTCCTCGGTGCTGTAGCCGTCCAGCACGAAGGACATCACGCTGGCCTTGTCGGCCGCGGTGCCGATCAGCCGCACGCCCTGGATGGCGCCCAGTTGCTGCATGCCGTAGACCAGCAGTTCGTGCTCGTAGCGCGCGATGTTCTCGATGCCGACCTTGTTGACGTAGTCGATCGCCGCGCCGAGCCCCACCGCATCGGCGATGTTGCCGGTACCGGCCTCGAACTTGTTCGGGATCGGCTGGAACACGGTCTTCTCGAAGGTCACGTCGGCAATCATGTTGCCGCCGCCCTGCCAGGGCGGCATGTCCTCGAGCACCTCGCGCTTGCCCCACACGACGCCGATGCCGGTCGGGCCGAACACCTTGTGGCCAGAGAACACGAAGAAGTCGGCGCCGATGTCCTGCACGTCGACCCGCATGTGCGACACCGACTGCGCGCCGTCGACCAGCGCCTTCGCACCCGCGCGATGCGCCAGCTCGACGATCTCCTTCACCGGGACCACCGTGCCGAGCGCGTTCGACACCTGCGTGACCGCCACGATCTTCGTGCGGTCGTTCAGCAGCTTGCGGTATTCGTCGAGCAGCACCTGGCCCGAGTCGTCGACCGGGATCACGCGCAGCTTCGCGCCCTTGGCCGACGCGAGCTGCTGCCAGGGAACGATGTTCGCGTGATGCTCGAGATTCGAGACGATGATCTCGTCGCCCTCGCCGACATGCTGCCAGCCCCAGCTCTTGGCCACCAGGTTGATGGCCTCGGTGGTGCCGCGCACGAAGATGACTTCGTTCACGTCCGGTGCGTTGATGAACTTGCGCACGCGCTCGCGCGCGCCTTCGTACGCGTCGGTCGCGCGCGCGGCCAGCTCGTGTGCCGCCCGATGGATGTTCGAGTTCTCGTGTGCGTAGAAGTACGAGATCCGGTCGATCACAGACTGCGGCTTGTGCGTGGTGGCCGCGTTGTCGAACCACACCAGTTGCCGGCCGTTGACGCGCTCCTGCAGGACGGGAAAGTCGCGACGCACGGCATGCACGTCGAAGAGCTGCCTCTGGCCGGCCGTGGCCACCGGGACGTCACCGTGCGGAGCAGGCTTGGCCGGCGTCACGTAGCCGCTGGGCAGCCGCACCGCGTCGACGAAGTAGTACTGAGACTGAGGCGCCGCCAATGGCGTGGCCGGCGCGCTGTCCGGCCCAGGTGTCCGCTTGGCCAGCAGGGCTCGCACATCGCTGCCACCGGGCTGCGCGAACGGGAAGTTCGACAGCTCGTCGTGGACGTGGGGCGCGGCGTCGGCGCCGCGACCACCGGCGGATGGCTGGCCGTAACCGTCGCCGAGAAAATAGAACGGCGACATGCCGCCAGCGGGATGGGGCGCCGCTTGCGACGGCGTTGCGGCATGCGCCTCGGGCACGCCCAGCACCGCACCGCCGAGCCGCGGCTCGTACGCGGGCAATGCGCTCTGCAGATGATCGGGCACACCGTTGCCGGCGATGGCGTGCGGCAGCAACGCCGGTGCGCGATTGCCGAGCGACAGCACCTGGGTCGGCGACGCCGGCAGCAGGTTCGTGCCGGGCAACAGGCCTTGCGGGACCGGTGTTCCGGGCACGCTGGGGCCGAAGCCCGCCGGGCTCACCAGCGGGGAGCCTGGCGGTGCCAGCTGGGACGGCGCCTGCACGCCAGGCGGTGTGCCCAGCGAGAGCGGCGTGGCCTGCCCCGGCAATGCGGCGAACAGCTGGCTCGCCATGCGCGCCAGCACGGCCGGGTCGAACGGTGCCTCGACTTGCTGCGGCACTTGCGGCAGGCCGGGTGGAGAAAGGGTCGTGCTCACCGGACGGCTTACTTGTAGGTGTCGGGATAGTCGTGGTACTTGCCGATCTCGACGTCGTCGAGCACGGCCAGCGCGTCGGTGGTCAGCACCGCGACCGAGCAGTAGAGCGAGATCAGGTAGGACGCGATCGCGTGGTTGTTGATGCCCATGAAGCGCACCGACAGGCCGGGGCTCTGTTCACCCGTGAGGCCCGGCTGGAACAGGCCGACCACGCCCTGGCGCTTGTCGCCCACCCGCAGCAGCAGGATCTTGCTCTTGCCGTCGGCCACCGGCACCTTGTTCGACGGGATCAGCGGAATGCCGCGCCAGGTGATGAACTGCGAGCCGAACAGGCTCACGGTCGGCGGCGGCGTGCCACGGCGCGTGGCTTCGCGGCCGAAGGCGGCGATCGCGAGCGGATGGGTCAGGAAGAAGGCGGGCTCCTTCCAGACCTTGGTCAGCAGTTCGTCGAGGTCGTCGGGCGTCGGCGCGCCGGTCAGCGGGAAGATGCGCTGCTCTTCGGTGACCTGCGACAGCAGGCCGTAGTCCGGGTTGTTGATGAGCTCGCTCTCCTGGTTCTCCTTGATCGTCTCGATCGTCAGGCGCAGCTGTTCCTTGATCTGGTCATGCGGACTGCTGTAGAGGTCGGAGATGCGCGTGTGGACGTCGAGCACCGTGCTCACCGCGTTGAGGTTGTATTCGCGCGGATGCTCCTCGTAGTCGACCCAGGTGCGCGGAAGCTGGTTCTCTTCCTCGCGAGACGTGCAGACCACCTTGATCGACTCGGGGTTCTTCACCTTGTTGAGACGATAGGTGCCGGCTTCGACCGGAACCCATTGCAACAGGTGCGTCAGCCATCGTGGGCTGATCGTCTCGAGCTGCGGAACGCTCTTGGTGGCATTGGCCAGCTGGCGGGCGGCGTTGTCGCCGAGAGCGGTGGTACCACCGACTGTTGCGGTCATTGAATTGGACTCCGTGGTTCAAAAAATCGAATGGCCGCCAGTCTCGGGGGATTCGGGCGGCGCCTCAACGGGCTATAGCCGACAAACTGATGAGCTGGACGGCACGCTGTTCATCGAGTTGCCGACACCGCGCGAGAAGGTCGGCTACATCGACCTCCAGCGCCGAGGCCAGCTTCTCGGCCGTCAGGATCGATGCGATCACGCGCCCCCTCTCGATCTCGCCGACGTAGGAACGGTCGAGGTTGGAACGCTCGGCCAACTGGCCCTGCGACCAGCCGTTCTGCATCCGGAGCTGGCGCACGGCCACCCCGAAGCGCTCGACCAGGGCGCTCACTGCGCAAGCGACGACAGGGCTTCGACAGCGGCTGCCGCGTTCTGCAGGCCCGCCTGCGTCACGCTTGCGCCGGCGGGCACGTCGGCGGTCAGCCAGACGTTGCCGCCGAT
>CAIQMJ010000091.1 GCA_903872875.1 uncultured Variovorax sp. | reverse complement strand
TGACCGCGAGAACGGTCGCTGGTTTGTAGCTGCGCAGGCCGGAGGGCAACTGTTCAGGTTGCGGGATGGATGCCGCAATCAGGTGAGCCTCCTGCAGAACCATGAGCTTGTCGACGATTTCGTCGTCGGCGATCTCAATGGGCAGCGGGTGTGTGGCCAGTGATTGCAACAGTTCCATGGGCATGAGGGACATCTCCTGCGGGCGCACCATTCTGGATGTCCGGCACTTGCCGTCAAGAAGGCAAAGGTTTACATCTAAAACTTTGCTGATTCATGTGTCGCGCTCCTCCACCCAGTGAGTACCGCGCCCGAACACGTCAGTCCCCGCCTCTGCAAGCGTCGTCAGCATGTCTCGCCACTCCGGCGAATCGGGATGCCAGGGCGTGCGACCCCTCGGTTCGTCTGGCTTCTCGGCAGGCTTGGATCGCCAGATCAGGCGAATCTCTTTCATGGCGTGCTCTCCATCCCGGGTTGATGAGGCGCGGCAACGACATGGATCGTCCAACGCGCTTCGTCGTGTTCACTCTTCGGTTATGCCGGATTTCAGGAGCGAGTGGATTGGGGGTTTCCTCTGGAACGAGAGCGCGCAGAGAGCCAAAAAGCAAAACGCCTGCATGGTCATCAGACCTTGCAGGCGTTCACTTTTCGGGCGAAACCGATCTAAAGATGCCAAAAAAACCGCATGGATGCTTGATTCTCAGCTTCGGCAACCGATTCCGTTCCCCGGTTTGTTCCCCGGTTTCGCTTTTGCTAGCCCAATAATCGTCTTCGGTATTAGGCTGCGCCGGCGGGGGGGCATCTTGTCGAAAATCCCTTGAGACTGTCGCGTATTTGCTGCAATCAACGGGTGCTGAGAATGGCGTCTGGTCGCGCCAGTGCGCCTCCGCACGCGCTGCCGTGCTCATAATGCCCAGTGGCGCCAAGCCGTGCGCCTGAGGGACCACCAGTGCCAGAACGCTTGATTGTGAAGATCATCCCGCCCGACGGCGGGATGGATGCGCTCACGGTCGAGGATGCGATGCAGCAGGTGCTCGACGCGTTCAAGCTCCTGCGCGGGGGCGAGACGACGGTCGTGTGGCGTTTGATCAGTGCCACCACGAACAGCCCCTTCACCGTGGTTGCCGAAGCCGATGACACCGAGGCTGCGGTGCAGCAGAAAGGCGTGTTCGAGAAAAGCCTTCGCGAGCTGACCTCGGGCAGGTTCCCGGAAGCATGGAAGCGTCCCGAGCTACAGCTTGCAGCGGCCTCGTTCTTGCGCCGCTCGTCTGGCGAGATTGCCCGTACCGAGTTCACCCTTGGCGACATGCGCGAGCCCATGGTCATATCGAGAGAGGTGGCCGCTCCGTTTGCCGATGTGCAGTCGGCAAACTTGCCGACTATGCCCTCGCCCTCAGTCTCGAAGCGTCAGGTTGGGTCGATTGACGGCACGCTCGTGGGAGTAACCACGTATTGGGGGCGCCCGGCCGTTCGCGTCCAAGAAAGAAAGTCCGGTCGCGAGATCACCTGCGTGATCCCTGAGGCGCTGGCCGCAACCTTCTCGGAAGAGGCGTCCATGCAGGATGTCTGGCTTCATCGCCGCTTGAACGTGCGCGGGGTGATCCTGTATCAAGCCAGCGGGGCGATCCTGCGGGTCGAGGCGGCGAGCGTGCAGGCCGTGGGGCCTGTGCCCAAGGATTTGCGGCCCCTGCGCGATCCGACCTTTACCGGCGGCCTGACCGCTGCCGAATATCTCGAACGTTTCCGGGCGGGCGAACTTGGCTGATCCGACATCTGTCTATTGGGACTCTTGCGTGTGGCTGCGCCTGATCAACGGCGAGGACGGTGCCGACCGGTGTCAGAGCGTGCTCGACCGAGCAAAGGCTGGGCACCTGATGATCTGGACGTCGAGCCTGACGCTGGCCGAGGTCTACAAGTTCAAGTGCGATGGACCAAAGGCGTTAGCGGCTGATCAAGACCGCCTTTTCGAGCAGTACATAGAGAGCGATTTCGTCGTTGAGGTCCAAGTCGATCATGCAATCGCGACGCTGGCCCGGCGTCTCTGCCGTGAGCACCCGCCGCTCAAGAAGCCGAATGACGGCATCCACCTCGCTTCCGCCGTCCTAAGCAACGTGGATCAGTTTCACACCTTTGATGCCGACGATCTGCTCGTGCTGGCGGGCAAGGTCAATCGCGCCGACGGCGCGATCTTGACGATGTGCGAGCCCGAGGTCGCCGGTTACGGCCAGACTGGCGCGCTGGACCTGCGCGCTCCGCATCCCTTGTTCGCGCCTCCTGCGTCGGGGCGCATGGAGTAGGGCAACGCTTCACTCGCCAGATCGAACCGCACCTATGGCCTACCACGCCCGCTCGCTGGGGTCCACTCGACCTCTGATCCCCGCATAAAACCGCCGTCCACTGAGTTCACAAGAAACTTATCGTCGGCCGCGTAGACCTGCCGGTCCGCGTGGCGGATGACGAAGCCGTTCATTGCAGCGACTCCTTCGTGCGAGAGCGTGAGCACTTGATCCTCGCCCTCAAAGGTGCCCATCGCGGCGAGATTGCGCGTGATCGGGAAGATGACGGTTGTCTCCATCAATCCATGCCCGATTGGGCGCCGGAACCCGGCCTCCGCACCCTCGCTGTTCATGAGGCAGATCGGGTGGTCGCTGGCGACGAAGCCGCCCGAGTCGGCTGGCGCGACGCACAAGGCCCACTTCCGGGCGACGAGGGTACGCAGCACGTCCTCGAACACATTGAACTCTGTGAAGATATGCTGGGCGTTGGCGAGCTTGATCGAGTACTCGCCGCGCTGGAAGAACTCGCGAACCTCTTCGTAGGTCGCCTTGTTCTCAGGCTTGATATAGCCGCTTGCGCGCGCTTGGCTGATCTGCGACTCCCACATCTCGCGCGACGACAGCGCCATGCTCATCGTGACCTTGGCGATCTGTGCCTGGAACTGCGTCATGTTCTCCCGTAGGCGTGGATTCCGCACGGCGAACATTGCAGCGAGATTCATCACGCGCACCCATGCGTCTCGATTGTCCATGGTGCGCGACTGCTCGATCACGTCGAGCGCCTTGTTTACCTCGGTTTCGAACCCTGCAAGCCTGTTCTCAAGCTCCCCGGCGGGGCGACCCTCTATGGTGTTGAAGTCCCGTTGCTTCGCGACGTTCTTCGGCGCTGATGCGAACCGCTTCCCCGTGGCGAGGTCCAGCACGAAAAGTTTCGAGTTCTTGCTACCGTTGTGCGTGAAGCGCTTGAGATAGCACTGCGAAACGTAGTGATGTCCACGGGCTTCGGTCATCGCGAGCTGCGCCGCAGGCTACCTCGCCGGATAGTTATCGAGCGCGAATCCCTTCGCCTTCAGGCGTGCAGCGATCTCGCCGAGCATCAATTCGAGGCGCGAGGCGTCGATGAACAGATCTCGAAGCAGTTCGTCGACATTGATCCGCGCGTTTCCGGCCGCGTCGAAAACCTTGAGCCGAATACGGTGCCCGTGGTCCCAGCCTTCTGCGACGCACTCAAGAGGAACGAACGCCACTCGAATACGCGTGAGTGCTTCGTCGAGGGACAGTGTTTTGCGCATCGTAGGATTCTGTGGTGATGTTCCAGGCTAGCGTCGCCAACTGGCACGCCCACCCGTAACATTATCGAATGCCAAGCGATCTGCTCCAAGCCGTAACCCTCGCGATTGCCCTTCTCGGGGCAGCGCTCGGCGTCATCAATACGTGGCATAGCCTCGACAAATCGCGGGTGAAACTGCTCGTCCGGCCGAAGCACGCAATCCCTTTCGGAGGCGCAGACCAACGACTGACCTTCTGCATTGAAGTGATCAACATGAGCGCTTTCGCTGTGACTGTTGACGATATCGGCGTGTTTTACAAAGGTACAGACCGACGAGGCTCGATTACGCAGCCAGTTTTGGTAGATGGCGGGAAATGGCCCAGAAGGCTGGAGCCTCGCTCATCTGTGAGCATCTATGGCCAATCGCCGATCTCGTCTGCGGGGCATGTCATCAGGTGCGCGTACGCACGGACGGAGTGCGGTCATACCCAGGTCGGCACTAGCCCCGCCCTCAAGCAGATTGCCAGCGGGCAGTCCGTCGACTAGCCGACCTGCTCGCACGGCCGGAGTGTTGCGATTCCTAGAAGTAAGCGACATCGTGGGATGTCCGCTCACGGTTTTCAGCCTGGACAATCACAATAGGCACGTCTGGGTGGTCGCTGGCGCACGCGTGATCAGCCTCAACCTGCATGGTCGCCACCTGAGTGAAAGCCAGCGTGCGGCCGTGGCGGCAAAGCTGGCGAACATGATGGAAGGCGGCAGGGCGGCTAACTCTGCAAATTTGCAGAGTTCAACGCCGATCAGCCAAGCCGCTGCGGCCAGCATGTTGAACGTCAGCACGCGCAGCGTTGCCTACGCTGCCAAGGTGCAACAGGCCGGCGTTCCTGAGTTGGCTGCGGCGCTCGATGCTGGCACGGTGAGCGTGAGCGCCGCAGCAGCCGTTTGCCACGCTGCCCGTTGAGCAGCAGCACACGCTGCCCAGCGAAGAAAAGCTGATGCCTCATCACGGCTTGACCACGCCTGCTCTACCAACGGTACGCAGTTCTTTTTTTCGGTGCGCCTCAATGTCTGCCTCAATGTCATCCAGAAAGCGAGCGAGCGCCGGGTTGGCGGTCAGCAGTTCCGTCCTCGACAGCAGGTAGTCGCCCGGCTGAGCCCCGGCCAGAAGACTTGCCGCGAGCCGTCGCGCATGGACGAGCGCGCGATCACGTTGATCTTTGGCGGGCAGTCGTACGAACATCGCCTCGACCGTCTCGCAGAGGCTTCCCTGCAAAAACTCCATGGCCGTGATGGTTTGTGCTCGGCTCTCAGCCAGCTCCTCGGCGCCCTCTGCGCGAGACGGGGGGGCTCCGTCCAAGCCCGTCTGAAGCCGAGCGACGAACTCAGCATTCATGCTGCGCCCGTTGGCCTTTGCAAGATCGGCAACACGATCTCGCATGCCCTCGGGCAGCCGCAGGATAAATCGATCCTTCAGTTCAGAGGGGTAGGCGTCACGTTGCTCCATGGGGCGCATCCTACTGCCGACTCGGTATATCTTCTGCATGCCAACTTGACATCATTCCGACTTGGAACTATCGTGAGTATTCCAACTCGGAACCATCAAGATGAGCACGCCCAAGAACCCCCAGCAGGCCACCACCGCCTATCCCCTACGCATCCCCACCATCATCCGAAGCCGGTTGAGCGCCGAAGCGCTGAAGAACCGGCGTAGCCTCAACAATGAAATCGTCGTTCGGTTGGAGGCGTCGCTCAAGCCGGCTTCTTCGGCAACGAAGCAGACGCCATGATTGCAATCAAGGAACGGAACGCGACGCCCGTTACGGTGCGTGCGCCCCGCTGCTTCAGCCCCGCGGTGCGAAATACCATCACAACGCGCAGGGGCTCGGTCTCGGCGGTCTGCTGCTGCTGCGGCAAGACTTCACGCGCTGTCGTCGCTGACGATCAGGGCGAGCCGGATCTCTTCGAACTGCCGCGCGGCTGGTCGCAGGCGCCTTTCCCGAAGGACTTCCGGCACGACGATGGCTCTGTGGGCTCGACGCACCACTGCCCGACCTGCAACGGCAAACTGCGCAACTGCGACACCCTCCAGCGCCGCGCGTATCTCGCAACGCCGACGGACGCCACCGACCGCCGCCCCATCTGGGCGTGCGGCCCCGCTGCCCGCCTGCTGACGCGACCGGCCGGCGCTTGGCGCGTTCCGCATGGCGTCGGCGTGCCGGGCCACATCGCTTACGTGCCCTACCGGGTGCTCGGCCGCGTTTCCGTGATGGCTGGCTATGCAGCAGAGACAACGGGGGTTGCAGCTTGAACACATCGGAGCCTGAGCCTACGCCGGCCAGATTCCATTCTTGACCGGCCAAGAGCAGCGTCCGACGACCAGCGTGCGAGTCGTCGCAGGGTGCTCTTACCCTCTTTTTTGCCCTCTTACTTGTGAGATCAAACCATGAGCTTCGATTCCCGCATCACTCCCGCCGTCCGCATGCCGTCGACCTTGGCGACAGCACAAGCGGCAAACGAAAGTACCTTCAACCTCGTGCCTGGGTTCTGCCTCAGCGCCCAGGCGTTGCGCGACGAACTCGACCGAATCGCAGATCGAGCAATGACCGGCCTGGAGCGCGCCACCGCGGCGCTCGATACCGCACCAGAAGATATGGAGGCGATTCTGAGCGAGCTGCATGCCATCCTTGGTGAGATTGGACACGCGGCTGATGCAACGGCTTCCGACATCGGTTGCGACATCGGACAAGTATGGGGAGTGTCTGTAGCATGATGGCGTCGTATTCGAACTGTTTCGCCCGTTGCCACTTGCTTGTGGCCTTTATCTACGTTGCGTTTGCCGGTCCCGTCTCCGCGGCGGGCGACAAGCAACCGCAAGCCAGCATCACCGCTGCCTACGTCGCCACCGGTGACTTAGAGGCCTTGAAGTCAAGCTG
>CAIQMJ010000090.1 GCA_903872875.1 uncultured Variovorax sp. | reverse complement strand
GGAAGGTGTCGCGACGCATGGTGTCTCCTTGAATGGAATGGTCAATGAAAGCGGAATGGAAGCCAGCGGCCGCTATGATGCGCCGCCCTCCTGTCAGTTGGCTGTCCAGCGCCCTGGGGTAAACACCGAAAATCCTGCCGCATGAAGCTGCTGCTGGTCGAAGACGACCTCACGATGCAAACCACGCTCCAGCGCACGCTGGGGCGGCGCCGCATCGACGTGCGCGTGTGCGGCGACGGCGCACTGGCACTCGCGCAGTGGCGCCATCTGGAGCCGGACGTGGTCGCGCTCGACCTGAGTCTTCCGAACCTCGACGGCCTGCAGGTGCTGGCGCAGGCGCGTGCCTCGGGGCTGCGTACGCCGGTGCTTCTGCTGACCGCGCGCGGCACCGTCGGCGACCGCATCATGGGACTCAACGCCGGGGCGGACGACTATCTGCCCAAACCCTTCGACCTGGACGAGCTCGAGGCCCGCATCCGCGCCCTGCACCGGCGAAACCAGCAGTCCGACACCGACCCGGCGCCGGGCCCGCAGGCCGTCGGCGGCCTGCGCTTCGCACAGGAGAGCGGCGCCATCTACCTTCGGGCCGACGTGATGGAACTGACGCCGCGCGAGCTGGCGCTGCTGAAGGCGCTGATGATGAATCCGGGCCATGCGGTCAGCAAGGAGCGGCTGTTCGAGCTGGTGTTCCCCGGGGAGGCCGACGTGCAGTACGAGGCGATCGAGGTCGTCGTCTACCGCCTGCGCAAGAAGCTCGCCGGCACCGGCGCGGCGTTGATGACGCTGCGCGGCCTCGGCTATCTCCTGCGAGAAGAAAAGGCGTGAGTCCCGCCATGCACCGCGCATGAAGCTGGTGGCACGCGTCGCCGCGAGGTTGTCGCTGCGCTCCCGGCTCCTGCTCGGCATCCTGCTGCCGGTCACGCTCTTCATCGTGGTCAACAGCGTGAGCATCTACCGGCAAAGCCTGGCGGCCGCCACCACGGCCTATGACCGCACGCTGCTCGCATCGGCCAAGACCATCGGCGAGCAGCTCGACGTCGAAGGCTATGAAGCAGCGGCGCAACTGCGCGCCATCGTGCCCTACTCCGCGCTCGAAGCCTTCGAGGCCGACAGCCAGAGCCGCATGTACTACCGCGTGTCGACGCTCGGCGGCGACTTGATCTCCGGCTTCGACGAGTTGCCTTTCTGGCACGGCAAGCTGCCCGACAGGCCGCCCTATGCCGCGCTGGTGGACTTCTATGACGACACCTTCCGCGATCAGCCCGTGCGTGTCGCCGTGCTGCTCCAGCCGGTCGCCAGTTCGCGCGGGCTCGGCATGGCCGTGGTGCAGGTCGCCGAAACGCTGGCCCTGCGTGAAACGCTGGCGCGCAAGCTGCTCGTCGACATGCTGTGGCGCCAGCTGGTGCTGATGGGCGTCATCGCGGCCGTCACGGTGCTGGTCGTGCAGCGGGCCACGCGGCCGGTGCGCGACCTGGGCGAGGCCATCGAGACGCGTGCGCCGGACGACTTCTCGCCGATCGACGCGCCCGGCGCGCCACGCGAGCTTCGGCCCATGATCGAGGCGACCACGCGCGTGATGCAGCGCCTGCAGGGCCTGCTCGACCACCAGAAGCGCTTCGTGCGCGACAGCGCTCACCAGTTGCGCACGCCGCTTGCCGTACTCACTGCGCAGGTGCAATCGGCGCAGCGCGGCGACGTGCCTGCCGCGCAGGCGCTGCGCGAGATCGATGTGACCGTGAAGCGCGCCACCCAGCTTGCCAACCAGATGCTCTCGCTGGCCAAGGTCGAGCAATTGCGCCAGCAGCCGGAGTCCGCCGTGCTCGACTTCGGCGAGATGGTGCGAGAAGTGGCGCTCGACCTGTCGCCGCTGATTGCGGACAAGGCGCTCGATTTCGAGCTCGCGGCCTCCGCCGCACCGGTGCACGCACACCGCTGGATGCTGCAGGAGCTCGCCCGCAATCTGCTGCACAACGCGATCAAGCACAGTCCGCACGGCGGCACGCTGCTGGTGGAAGTGCGCGCGGAAACAGGTTCGGACACCGGCACGGCGCTGCTGCGCATTGCCGACGACGGACCTGGCATTTCGCCGGAACTCAGGCAACGGCTGTTCGCTCCTTTCGCCGCTGGCGATGTGGCAAAGGGCTCGGGACTTGGTCTGACGATCAGTCGGGAGATCGTGCGCGCGCTCGGTGGCGAGATCGCGCTGGACAATCGCGTGTCGGCAGGCCGCGTCACGGGGCTGGACGCCACCGTGCGGCTGCCACTCGAACAAGGATGACGATGGATCGACTGCGGATCGACAAGTGGCTCTGGGCTGCACGCTTCTTCAAGACACGCTCCCTGGCGGCCGAGGAGATCGGCAAGAACCGGGTGGAGGTCAACGGCGACGTCGCCAAGGCCTCGCGCGAAGTCAAGCCGGGCGACACGGTCGCCATGCGGCACGGCGGTGCGGTACGTACCGTGCGCGTGCGCGGCATCAGCGGCCAGCGCGGACCGGCACCCGTTGCACAACAGCTCTACGAAGAGACCGCCGAGAGCCTGGCCGCCCAGGCTGCGATGCGCGAGCAGCGGCGCATGGGCAGCGAGCCCGCGCTGAGCCTGGAAGACGGTCGCCCGACCAAGCGCAACCGACGCGAACTCGACGAGGCACGCCGCGACACCGGCTGGGACAACCGCTGGAGCGCGTCGATCGAATCCGACGACGATTGAACCGGCACAGCGGCCGGGCAACCGCCCGTGCGTGCCGGCCCGCGCTTCTTCCTGCTATCCATCATCTGCAAAGGTCCCCATGTCCCGATTCAAGAACTACCAGGTCGGCGCCAAGTTCAAGCTGTCGAAGCTCGACACTGGCGACACGGCGTTCGCCATCGGCTCCGATGCCTCGCAGCGCGACGAACTCGACGCGCTCGCGCTGAAGCTGGATGCGCTGCAGAACCTGCTGCACGCCGAAGGCCGCCGCAAGGTGCTGCTGGTGCTCCAGGGCATGGACACCAGCGGCAAGGACGGCACCGTGCGCTGGGTCTTCTCGCGCACATCTCCTCTGGGCGTGCGCGTGGCTGCCTTCAAGGCGCCGAGCGAGGAGGAGCGTGCGCACGACTTCCTCTGGCGCTGCCACGCCGTGGTACCGCGCGCAGGCGAACTCGCCGTGTGGAACCGCAGCCACTACGAAGACGTGCTGGTGCCGGTCGTCGAAGGCTGGATCGACAAGGCGGAGACGCGCCGGCGCTATGCACAGATCAACGACTTCGAACGCCTGCTCACCGAGACCGGCACGGTGATCGTCAAGTGCATGCTGCACATCGGCAAGGAAGAGCAGCGCAAGCGGCTGCAGGCGCGCATCGACACGCCGGACAAGCAGTGGAAGTTCAGCATGGGCGACCTGACGGTGCGCGACAAATGGGACGATTACCAGCGCGCCTACCAGAAGGCGCTGGCCGAAACCTCGACCCGTGAAGCACCCTGGACCATCGTGCCCGCCGACAGCAAGATCAACCGCAACCTCATGATCGCGCAGCTGCTGGTGCGCACGCTGGAGGCGATGAAGCTTGTGCCGGCCACCGACCCGAAGCTCGCCGGGCTCGTCGTCCGCTGATCCCTCCACCCGCCCTTGGATGCGCTCAGGGCGGACGGTGCGGCATGCACTGAGCCCGGCTGGGCGCTGCATCCTACAAACCCTCGGACCCCAGCCATCTAAGCTATCTCCCGTTGCGGCAGCACACACCTGCGTGCAGCCGGCCCAGCATCCACCCCGAACCAGGAAACACAATTCAAATGATCAAGATCGGACTCGTGGACGACCACGCCATCGTGCGCAACGGACTGCGCCAATTCTTCCAGCAGCACGTCGACCTGCGCGTGGTCGGCGAAGCGTCCAACGGCCGCGAAGCGATCGAACTGGTGCGCACCACGGAACTCGATGTGCTCGTGATGGACCTGTCGATGCCCGGCCAGAGCGGCATCGACGCGCTGGCGATGATCCGCGCCAAGGCACCCGACGTGGGCATCCTGATCCTGAGCGGTTACCCCGAGGAGCACTACGCGATGAACCTGATCCGCCAGGGCGCGAGCGGCTACCTCAACAAGGACTGCGACCCCAACGAGATCGTCAATGCCGTGCGCACGTTGTCGCTCGGCCGGCGCTACATCACGCCAGCCGTCGCAGAATTGCTGGCGAACCAGCTCGACCGCAAGGACAACGCACCGCCGCACGAATTGCTGTCGGAACGTGAGTTCCAGGTGTTCCTGAAGCTGGCAAAGGGCGAGACCGCGGGTGCGATCGCAGAGAACCTGTCGCTGTCGGTCAAGACGGTGAGCACCTACCGCACGCGCCTGATGGAGAAGATGAACCTCTCCTCCAACAGCGACCTGACCTACTACGGTTTGAAGAACAACCTGATCGACTGACCTGCGTGACCGTGCATGACCGGCGCGTGCCGTGCGCCGGTCCGGAGAGCCAACGGGGACCTGTGCCGACGCGCAGGTCCCCGTTGCCGTTTCAGCCTCAGCTGAACGAGTAGAAGCAGCGGAACGGCACCTTGCGCTCCGCCCAGTAGTCGGATGCGTCACGGAAGACGTCGAGCAACTGCTCGCGGTCTTCCTTGTCGAACTTCTGGTTGGCGGGAACCTGTTCGAGCACGATCACGAAGCCCTTGCGCTTGCCGGCCTTGTAGAAGACGGTCGTGATACCGGCCAGCAGCGCCGGCAGGTTCTTGGCGGATTCCGCCGGCAGGTCGAACTGCTGTGCAATGCGGTCGAGCACGTCCTGCTTGGACTGCGACTCGCCAAGTGCGGCACGAAGAAAAAGCTGGTCCTCCTCCTGTGCAGCGCCCTGCAGTTCGTCCACGCGCAGCGCGCGGATCGACTGGACGATATTGGCACGCATCGTGCGCAGGGACAGGGTGATCTCGCTGATATCCATGGGTTGTCATCGTTGTGGGGCGGCAACTCTAGTCGAGCTGGCGCCCTGGTGTTGAAGCAGGGGCTTTCCGGCGGAACTGCCTGAAGCCCGCGAAGGCACCGGTCGACGCCCCCGATCGCATCGGATCGAAGGGGCCTGGCCGGCACCGGCCGGCGTCAGCCGGCAATGAGCGCGCTGTAGGCCCGGCGCGTGTCGGGCGCCACGGAGGCGACCAATTGTTCGTACCGGGTCTGATGGCGCGCCAGCATGCGTGCCGACGCGACCGTCTTCGACCTGCAGAACCAATGGCAGCTGTGCTGCATCAGGAAGAGCTCGGCCAGCATGGTGAAAGCCTTGCTCTTGGGTGTCTGCTGCTGGCGATTGCTGGCCGCATCGGCAATGCCGCGTGCGTGGATGGCAAAGGCCTTTCGCAGGTCGAAAGTGGCACGCGGAAACAGCTTGTGCGCGAAGGGGATCGCCACCGGCAGCGTGCTGACGCGGGTCTCGGCGGCGTCGATGCGCGCGAACTCGGAGGCGAAGCGAGTGAACTGGTTCGACAACGCTTCTTCGGTGCCATGCAACAGGCTCCAGATCTGTTCACGGCGCTCCGGGTCGTCTTCGCCCAGGCAGCGCAGGTAACCCTGTGTGAGGTCTTCCATCAGTTTTTCGATGCGATAGCTGCCCAGGGAACTGCCCAGCAACACGATGCGGCGGCGCTGTTCCCTGGACTTGAGAACCCAGACGCCGAGGGCGAGCAGGATCGCCAGAATAAGAAAATCCATGACGTCGGGCGGGAGGAATTTGAAGGCAAACCAGAGAGTGTAGTCAGACGGCGGCCGGCGCCCAAGCATGCCCCCGCCGACACGCTCGGGATTCGCCGGAAAGGCGAGCGCATCGAACGCTCTCACGGCACGCCGCCGCAACTCAATTCATAAGATTGGTCTTATGATATTTGCATGCCAAATCCACCGTCCGGCGACACCGCTATTCCCACGCCGACGCGCGCAACAGCGGGCGCCAGTCCATCGTCCGTGGCCAGCGCCCTTCGTTTGCGCTCGGCAATGTCCAACCTGCAGCGGCGCCTGCGCGCGCCGGTGAGAGAAGGCGGCGTCAGCATCGCCAAGCTCAGCGCATTGGGGCAGCTGCATCGCTCCGGTGCCCAGCCCGCGGCAGAACTCGCGCGGCGCGAGGGCGTGAAGCCGCAGACATTGACCCGCCTGCTGGCTGAGCTTGAGGCCGAAGGCTGGCTG
This sequence comes from uncultured Variovorax sp., assembly GCA_903872875.1. Taxonomy (GTDB): domain Bacteria; phylum Pseudomonadota; class Gammaproteobacteria; order Burkholderiales; family Burkholderiaceae_C; genus Variovorax. The sequence goes on along the minus strand of CAIQMJ010000090.1, from coordinate 885 downwards.
GCGCGCACCCCGCATCCGATCGACGGCCGGCAGTCCCTGCTGAGCCTGACGCGCAGTGGCAGCGCACTGCTGGGCCGGGAAATGCGGCGGCGCGAAGCCGCGCTCGCGGCCACCATCGACGCGGAACTCTCCGCATCCGAACAGGCGCTGTTGCGCGACGCCTGCGCGCTGGTCGATCGGCTCGCCGACGCGATGCAGCCCACGGCAGACGATCGGGGCCGGCCATGACCGGGGCGTCGCCCACCTCCCGGCTGGGGGCCATGCTGCCGACGCCCGACGCCGCCCGCTATGGCGTCCAGCTCGCGCTGGCCGTGCTGCTGGCGGACGGCGCCTCGCTGGCCCTGGGCCTGCCCGAGGGGCTCTGGGCAGTGATGAGCACGTTGATCGTGATGCGGCCACAGGCCGGTGCGACGCTCGACGCGGGTTGGGACCGGTTGCGAGGTACGGCCGCCGGCATCGCTGCGGGGCTCTTCGGTATCGCGCTGCAGCACGCCGGGTTGCCCGCGGTGGTCGCCACCCTGGGCGTGGTGGCATTGCTGGCCTTCGCGACCGCCGGCATGCCCGCGCTGCGCGCTTCGCCGATCTCTGCGCTGATCATCCTGTCCGCAGGGAACGTGGCCGGGCACTCGCCGGTCCAGGTCGCTGTGCTGCGCGCCGCGGAGATCGGCGTCGGCGTGCTGGTTGGCCTCGGCGTGTCGCTGCTGGTGGCGCGGGTGCACAGCGCCGTTCGCCTGCGGCATGGCGTCGATGCGGTGCTGCGCGAGATAGCGGCGCAGACACGCCTGTCGCTCGGCACAGATCCACGCAGCGACGCGGACAGGCTCATGGCCGTTGCGCAGTTCCGCGCGCGGCTGACCCGGCTGACGGTGCTGGCCATGAGCGCAG
>CAIQMJ010000089.1 GCA_903872875.1 uncultured Variovorax sp. | reverse complement strand
GGTTCTGCGCGAACGTCTTCGACGCGTACGCATGGTTTGACCGAAACTTGGTCATCATCACCAACATCGAACGGCTGTTTCTCGAGAAGCAAGACGCATCGCTCGTACACCCTTTCTTCCTGAGCCACAGGAAAGCCAAGGATCTGGTCCAGCACTTCAGGATTCAACTGTTTTTGGGCGTGATGATCGCCATCATTGTGGCCCTCGTGCACTTTTTCAAGCAGGTGATTCCAAGCTTTAAGATACCAAACGGGGTCTTCGACGCGGAAGTCGCTCTTCCCTACGCTGTACTGACCATCTCACTCGGATATTGCGCGTACATCCGGCATCGCGTTATCGAGAAGGCACTCGACTTGCGTGCTTCCTCTCCAGGGTTGGTGCCGTAGTCTGCTATCTCTTCGCGCCGGCGCGGTCGATGATGTCGATGTCCGTGTACCAAGGAATGTCCTTGCGCGCGTTGCGGTGCAACTGGACAAGCGCGGCAAGGACAGGCACGTCGAATGCTCATTGTTAAGGGGTGAACATTGACGAGAAGTTGGATGCCGCAATGCGACTGCTGAACTCAATGCTATGGAGAATCGTATCCACGGCGAATATCTTCATTGAACCACTCGTGAGCCCGCACCGTAGCTGGGTCTCGAAGCACACATTCAATACGGCGTTTTCGAACCTTGTTCTTGATTTTCACGAACTCCGGCATGGCGGACAAAAGCAACTGCCTGCGCTGAGTGAAGTGCGTGCTCCGGATGGTCCCATCATTTCTTAACGATGCTGGAACATGCGTCGCTGTCTCAAAGAAAGCTTGAGTTTCAGAATATCTGGTGCCCAATTTGGAGAGCGTTGGCCCCATGAAATCTGATCTCGCCATCAGCAGAGCCCCGGCGTTAATCGCCTGGAAAGAGTTCAACAGACGCACATCCTCATTGGAGGCTTCAATGACCACTCCAGCGGATGCGTCACGATAGAGATAGATGCCCGGATCGTATAGACAGCAAGCCACAGAAGGCGAAATGGGAAGGAAAAATTGAATGCCGCGAACGGTAATGGAAGCCGCCATCGGATGCGAAGATTCCCGCAAATACCAGTTGTGCTGAAAGACCGGATGGTCCGAGAGGATGAACTCGGTGTTGGTCGTGTTAACGATCAGCGCGAGACGCAGGTCACCAAGCAGCCGGTACTGAGTTGCAGCATACGCAGCGAGATAAGCTCTTACGGCCCTTGGCTCAGATGGACTGACACGCAGACGCCGAAACGCCGACTCCTCTAGCCCGTTCAGCCGCGCGAACTCCGCGAACATTGTCTGCACCCCGGCATTTGTGAAAGCAAGACTGCCTTCATAGGCCTCACGCGTTCTTGCCAATTGAACGACAAGGAACCGGAGTAGCGCTCGCGAAGGCACGGGATCGAATCGATCTGTCACTTGGGAGAGGATTTTTAGCTCACTCCCGAAGGGGGTCTCTACATGCTCGCAGAGGAACTCCTCAAATGAGTCATCCACGTCGTACTCATAGTTTCCTGCGCAGAGATCTTTGATGTTCTGCTTGGGGCGGTACTGCTGGCGCTTAAAGTCATAGACGTTGAGCCGCGACTCGCCCCTCTTCGCGGTGGCGAAGCCGCGCAGGAGAAGTTGGGGGACGAAGTGCTGTTTCTTGGCGACCATAATCTAACGAGGACCTAGACGCAAGATCTGACAACGGGATCTTCAACTCGCCAGCGAGCGCATCGGCAAGATCGACTGCGCCCAATAGCGACGCTTTTCGAGGCAAACGGTTCACTGTGCCGAAAAGAAACGTTTTTCTCAAGTCGGCATCAGGTCGAACCATAACCCATACTGGCTTCACTTTTTCTTTGGGCGCGCACCCTTCTTTGTCTTCTCTTCGGACACAGACGCGATACTGACAGTTTCCAATTCAATATGCCAAGCCCTACCGCCTCGCAGATTGGAAGCCATCTGACGCAGGTCAGCTTGAAGTAATTGCTGTCCCGCCCGGGTATCCAAACCGGTCGTAGTCCACTCGACTTCAAAAAACCCAGGATCAATCCGTTTTAGAATTTTCTTTACTTCGCGTTTCAGAATCCCCGGATCACTATATTCGACGTCCGTTTCACTAAACAGCCTCATCTGCTCAAGTGCGTCGCAAAGATATGCTGTCAGCGCCTGGATGCATGCCTTCTCCAACAAGTGCGAATCGTTGTTCCAAAGATGCGGCCACTGCTCCTTGATCGTGGCCCAGACTAGGGTAAACGTCTCAAGTTCAACATCGTGAACCATGAGCAATGAGCTTCGGTTCAGTACCTCGGAAAGTCCAACCTCCAACGCATTGGGCACGATGAACCCTTCGTTATTCTTCGCCCACTTGACTTCACCTTTAAAGGGACTATCCATGCCACGGTCAAAGTAGTCCAGTGCGGTGATCTTCTTTTCGTCGATGTTGGTACTCCCGCTTGCCAACATACGGTCAAAAAGCTCCTCCTCCTGATAGTCAGTGAACAGCGCCTTCACGTGGCTTGGGGAAACTTTGGAACTGTTGTTGTTGATCACGAGGAACTGGAACGCACCCTCGGTTGGGTCGGCTCCAACAATTCCAACGACGTTCAGATGCAACGAACCGTCCACGACGTTGCTCGCTCCGATCACTCTATGTTGTCCATCGACGATTGTCGCAGCCTTCGCTTTCGGCCCCTTCCACTTCACCGTGAGATTCCCGCGCCCTTCAACCGCCTTTCCATCGACTTTGGTTTCGATGAAAGAAATGGCATCTCTATTAAACACAACGACCACTGAGGTTGCAATCGTATTGGGATACGGCGCTTCCAAATATTCTTCCAACTTGCGCACTTTGGTCTTATTCAGGCTTCGCTGAATTCCCTTGGGCGTGCTTGGCGACAGACGCTCAACTGCCGCCCACTCCAGAATGTCGGCGGCCGGTGCATGAAAGAGATAGAACTTAAGCTTCGGAGCCTCCGGTCGCTGAATGTTCTCCAGCGCATAGTACTTCCGTTGAATCAGGGGTGCAGCAGTTGCCATTTCATTCCTCAGCAAATTGAATAAGTTCAAAAAAAGTGTATCGCCTATCCTGCTCAAGCTGCACTTTTGGTTCGACCACATTGAGCATCTGGGCCGCCGTCTTGAGAGACACAGCCGTGCGAGAAATGCGAGTTCTTCCACTCGC
>CAIQMJ010000088.1 GCA_903872875.1 uncultured Variovorax sp. | reverse complement strand
CACCCAGACGACTTCAACGTGAACCACACCGACCGGGATGGAGTGCGCGGTTATACGCACATCCTTGCCGACGTAGGTGCGAGCCATGTCGCGTAGCTTCCCGAGGTTGAGCTTGTTCTGCGGAACCCCGACGATCTCGAAGACCCTGTCCTTCTCGACCTCCGCGACGCCGAAGACCAGGAATCCACCGAACGAATTGTGCAACGCAACAAGATCGCGAACTAACTTGGCATGCTCAAAATCGCTTTCCGGCAGTTGCTGCTTGAAATCAAGAACTTCGCACTCGCTAACCTTCGTGCCACCCGCCTGAAGGTCATCCAGAATCTTCTTATCGAAGTTACCAGATACCACGCATTGGTGAATCCTAACGACCATATCCGTCAATTGCGTCTCCCTCGATCTACAAGAAATTGTTTTGTGACCTTAGCGCAGGCTCCGGCTCGTCGAGTTGCCTAGGTCGAGCTGCTGAGCCTTCATGAATACGATTGCCAAACTCCTGTGAGTTTGGTCGGGCGTTGGGCCGATTCAACCAATCGCTCGGACCGCTGGCTTAGGACCGTCCTCGAAGCCTTCGTGGACTGAAGCTGAAGAGCTCGGCTCCGGTGCCCTCGCACAGGCCTCAGTTGCGTCGAGGGTCATCCTGAGGCACCGGCTGAACTCCGCGCGACTCGCTAGGCGCCGGATTGGCGTTGGGGTTCCTTTGAGGCTCAGGCGTTACGAACGGCTGCCTTGCTCTCTCCTCATTAGCTCGCTTCGGCTCCTCGTCAAGGTCTCTGCCGCCGGTGTTTTTCGCGAGCATGGATAAACGCAGCCTGCTTTTAGTGAACGTCGTGTCCGCCGCCGCATTGCAGAAAGTCTGAACGGTCGCGCTCGGATTGCCACGTGCATCGACGAGGAGCTGAAAGCAACGTTCCATTTCGCTGCGACCGATCACCCGTCCAACGATTTTCTCGACGCTCGTAGCCACCGTTGCGAGAGATTGGGCGTCCCATTCGGTCTTGCGGTTGGATGCAGAAAAGCTCGCCCTGCCGCTTGTCGCAGCGCTGACGGCCGAACGGGCTTTCGCATAGGCTTCCTTGGCCATGGTCACCCGCCTGTCGGCTACTTTGAGCTCAGTCTGCAGCAGTTCGAGTTCCCGCTTCGCTTTCTCAGCGTCTGCTTTCTGCGTTTTCTCTTGATTTTTCAACTCAGTGGTAGCAGCCGCCCCGGCCGCGGCAATCTTGGCGGTAGTTGCCGCGAGCGCATCGTCGGCTTCTTTTTTCGCCGTCAGAGCGGCATCCGTCGCTTTTGCGACATCACCTTGCGCGGTCTCGGCTTCAGTAAGCCGATCGGCTTGTTCGTCCGCATTTGGCATGCCGCCAGCATTCGAGTTCAAAACAATCGACCCTTGGTCGGCCTTCATAGCTCCCGTCAGCTGCTCTATGGCGAGCAAGCCAACGATGAGACCTTGTGCTTGTGACTGAAGCGACATGTAGTCGCCCTCGTCCTTGTAGGCGTCGTTCAAGTAGCCTTCGCACACGCGATACATGATGTCGCGCATGAGTTGGATAGACGAGGTCCTCAGGCCGATGTTCTGCGTGCCTTCGGACAAGCCGGCCGCGATTGCTTTCGCCGTCTCGGCGCTTCCGAAGAGCGAGGCGGACAAGCTTGCGCTCACCGCAGCCATAACGTCTGGGCTTGGCTCTGCACACATTCGCCGGAAGCCAGTGGGATCGCTGGGTACCTTGTTCACCAGCAACATCCGTTGCTTGGCATCCGTTGCTACACCGGTCGTGGGTTCGCCCAGTCCTGCCTGATAGGTGGTCAGGTGCGCGCAGCCCTGAAGCAGCGCGGCGCCCAAGAGCGCCAGCGCGACAAGTGTTCTGCTCATAGATTCCCCCGACGTTTTTATCTCGGCATGATGCTGATCTACTCAGCACTCAGCAATACCACGATTGAGGGATGGCCGCTTGGATGACGCCAAGGTAAGCGGCCGTCGTACCTCACAGAATGACTTATGCGGGAATGTAAAAGGCCTCCAGCAACAGATGGGTGGAGGTCGCCATGTGCGGCTCAGCGGGAAGGTTGCGGAGATCAGCGCTGCGTGCCTTCACACGTAGTGTTCGACCAGGGCCAAGGGTGCCACACCGATAGCTTTGCAGATAGAGACAAACTCGATCTGAGCGTGAGCAGTAGGCGCATGGGAAGGGGACTTGTGCTTTGCCCGATTCGTGCCTAGCGTGACGAACGGTCGGGCACCTCGCCCGACCGTTACAGCGCTACGCTGGGCACCCCCGGAAGGTCGAGCCGCCGGCGCCCGCTCTGAGCCCAAAGCCATTGGCTCCAGGTGATCGGATCGGTTAGAAATGATTGAGGCCACTAGCCTCACGGCCGTCTAGTTGCAGGTGAGAATGCGCGTGATCCTTACCTAGGGCTTTAGTAGGAGGCTGTTTTGGCGAATAAACAGGAGTTGACTGATTGGGTCGTGGCTGCGCTCGCGACTCTCGGCGGGCGCGGTACGCTCGTTGCAGTTGCACAAGAAATCTGGCGGCAACGCGAATCGGATCTGCGCTCTTCTGGGGACCTTTTCTATACGTGGCAGTACGACATGCGCTGGTCGGCAAATGTTCTGCGCCGCAAGGGTATTCTGAAATCAGCGGAGGTCTCGCCCAGCGGGACGTGGGAACTCGAACAGAATATCCCAGAAAGAGACGCTCAATGACGGCCTACGCGTACTTCGAGTTAATCGAAAGAGAATCCTAGAGCGCCCGCGTTCCATGCGATACCGCGTATTGATATGTATGGCATGGATCAATTTGCTATGGCTTAGCGCGGTCTTTGGGTCGAGCTGAAATAAAGGCGCATCCTTGTCGATCGCCTTTTTTTGTTCTCGATGAAAAATTAACGTAGTCCAATTTCTGACCACCTGTGGCAATATAAAATGAATACTATAAAATTTAATAAGGTTTCAGCCATCCAGGGTGCGCACGAGCTGCATTTATTTTTTGCCCCTGCGAAAAAAGTTATTAGCTTCGTCTCTGTTAATCAGAAGGAAGAAGATAAAGACGGCGGCTATCAACGGTCCTTTTCGCCTGCGCGTACCGCGGCAATTGCAAAATGGGTAGATCAAGGCAATGCGTTGCCTCTCAGTCTTCTGATAACACTGGAAAAACGTGCGGTAAAGCTTAGTCAGAATTCTATTGAAATAAACGTTTCAAAAAAATCTGGCTGGGTCATTGACGGGCAACATCGATTAATCGGTGCAATGCAGGCGGCGGGTGATATTTTGCTTCCGGTTGTTGCTTTTGTTGGATTGTCGTTGCAAGATCAGATTGAGCAATTTGTCACGGTCAATAAAGAGGCAAAAGGGGTGCCGACCTCTCTTTATTATTCGCTCCTGAAGAAGCTCCCGGCGAAATTGTCCAGCGCTGAGACCGCTAAAGAACGCGCGGCGGACATAGCCCTTCGCCTGAAAGTTGAGGAAACCTCTGCGTTTGCGGGTCGTATTGTTTCTACTACCGCACCGAAAAATGGGCAGTTGTCCCTTGTTAACTTTGTGCGAAAAGTGTCTTCGCTTGTAAAGGAGGACTCGGGGTTGCTGGGGTCTTATTCAATAGATGAGCAATGCAGGGTGATTGATAATTTTTATTTGGCAATAAGAAACACGTTTCCTGTTGCATTTGAAGATTCAGACTCCGTGTTTTTTCAAACCATTGGTTTTGGCGCGCTAATGAATTTTTTCCCAGTGCTTTTTGGTGCGACGCTGGGAAAATTTAACTCTTTCTCTGTGGCAGATGCAACCAAGGCGCTTGGTGCAGTTG
>CAIQMJ010000087.1 GCA_903872875.1 uncultured Variovorax sp. | reverse complement strand
TCGCGGCTTCCGTCATCGTCGTGGCCTGCCGATGCGCGGTCAGCGCACGCGCACCAATGCCCGCACCCGCAAGGGTCCGCGCAAGGCCGCGCAGTCCCTGAAGAAGTAAGGATAAAACAGCATGGCTAAAGCTCCTGCCAATAACGCCGCACAGCGCGTTCGCAAGAAGGTTCGCAAGAACGTTGCGGACGGCATCGCCCACGTGCACGCCTCGTTCAACAACACGATCATCACGATCACGGACCGCCAGGGCAATGCCCTGTCGTGGGCTTCGTCGGGTGGCCAAGGCTTCAAGGGCTCGCGCAAGTCGACGCCTTTTGCTGCCCAGGTTGCTTCCGAAGTTGCTGGCCGCGCGGCTGTCGAACAAGGCATCAAGAACCTCGACGTCGAGATCAAGGGCCCTGGCCCGGGTCGTGAATCGTCGGTGCGCGCCCTGGCCGCACTCGGCATTCGCATCAACTCGATCGCCGATGTGACCCCGGTGCCGCATAACGGCTGCCGTCCCCAGAAGCGTCGTCGCATCTAAGCGTTCGATGCAACGCGCAGTCCGCTTCACAGCGGCTGCGCATTTTGCTTTTCAACAAGCCCACCGCCGTCGGCACGCCGCCAACGGCTCCCGCAGCAATCTGCGGCAGATGACATAAAGGAAGCTCAAGTGGCACGCTATCTCGGCCCCAAGGCCAAACTCTCCCGCCGTGAAGGCACCGACCTGTTCCTGAAGAGCGCACGCCGTTCCATCCAGGACAAGTCGAAGTTCGATTCCAAGCCCGGTCAGCACGGTCGTACTTCGGGCCAACGCACGTCGGACTTCGGTCTGCAACTGCGTGAAAAGCAGAAGGTCAAGCGCATGTACGGCGTGCTCGAGAAGCAGTTCCGCCGCTACTTCGAAGAAGCCGATCGCCGCCGTGGCAACACTGGCGCGAACCTGCTGTCGCTGCTCGAATCGCGCCTGGACAACGTGGTTTACCGCATGGGTTTCGGTTCGACCCGCGCCGAAGCACGCCAGCTCGTGTCGCACAAGGCGATCACGGTCAACGGTCAGTCGGTGAACATCCCGTCGTACCTGGTGAAGACCGGCGACGTGATCGCCGTGCGCGACAAGTCGAAGAAGCAGACCCGTGTCGCTGAAGCGTTGCAGCTGGCAGCCCAAGTCGGCATGCCGGCCTGGGTTGAAGTCAATGCCGACAAGGCTGAAGGTACCTTCAAGAAGGTGCCGGATCGCGATGAATTCGCTGCAGACATCAACGAATCGTTGATCGTCGAACTGTATTCGCGTTGATCTCCTGCTCGCGCCTCTGGCGCGAGCTGTTTTTGTTGTTCCCGTTCCTGGCGTGCCCTGCACGTGCGCCGGGCGCTTCACCAGCCTTACCGGTGTAACGAACCGGGGGTATTGAGAGGAAGTCTGCATGCAAACCACCCTGCTGAAACCCAAGACCATCCAGGTCGAGCAACTCGCGGCCAACAAGGCCAAGGTCACGCTCGAGCCTTTCGAGCGCGGCTATGGCCACACGCTCGGCAACGCGCTGCGTCGCGTGCTGCTGTCGTCGATGGTCGGTTATTCGGCCACCGAAGTCACGATCGCCGGCGTGCTCCACGAGTACTCGTCGATCGATGGCGTCCAGGAAGACGTCGTCAACATCCTGCTGAATCTCAAGGGCGTGGTGTTCAAGCTCCACAACCGCGATGAAGTCACGCTGAGCCTGCGCAAGGACGGCGAAGGTCCGGTCACGGCCTCCGACATCCAGACGCCGCATGACGTCGAGATCATCAATCCTGATCATGTGATTGCGCACCTGTCGCAAGGCGGCAAGCTCGACATGCAGATCAAGGTTGAAAAGGGTCGCGGCTATGTGCCCGGCACGATGCGCCGCTACGCCGACGAGCCGACCAAGTCGATTGGTCGGATTGTTCTTGACGCTTCGTTCTCGCCCGTCAAGCGTGTGAGCTACACAGTCGAAAGTGCTCGCGTCGAGCAGCGTACCGACCTGGACAAGCTGCTGATCGAGATTGAGACCAACGGCGCGATCACAGCGGAAGATGCCGTGCGTGCGTCGGCTAAAATCCT
>CAIQMJ010000086.1 GCA_903872875.1 uncultured Variovorax sp. | reverse complement strand
GACCAGGCTGGGGCGCAGGGTGCGCTCGGCCTCAGGGATGGCTTCGGGTATCTCGGGTGTGCGCTTGAGTGTCAACGGTGCGTCGATCCAGACCTCCTGCGCGGAGACGGTGTGCACATTCAGCAGGGCCAGTGCAAGTACGGCCAGGGGCAGCGGCGGGCCGCCTCGACGCCACTTGGGAACGCTCATTCGACGGTCCGCGCAGCAATGATGGGCAGTGCCGAGGAACCATCGATCGATGGCAGAGGCACGAAGTGCCGAACGCGGGCGCATTTCAGTTCAGGCATGGATAAGGACGTCTCGGATCGTCAAGGGAACGGTGCCCTGCGGCAGCGGTCGGCGAGGTCCGCCACGAGCGGATTTGTAGAATCGATTATCCATGACCGCACCCTCGATCCCGCCCGCAGGCGCTGCCTCGCCCATCGTCTGGGACGAGCCCGGCCGTTCCGCCGCTTTCACTCAATGGCTTTCCCGGGTCGCACCCGTGCACGGTTTGCTGCCCGACACGCTTCGCACGGCTTCGGCCGATGCCAGTTTCCGACGCTATTTCCGCCTCGACACGACCAAGCCGGGCGTCAGCCGCATCGTCATGGATGCGCCGCCTGACAAGGAAGACAGCGCTCCATTCGTAAAGCTCGCAAAGCTCATGCGAGCAGCCGGCGTGCACGCGCCGCAAGTGCTGGATTGGGATGAAGCCGGCGGCTTCATGCTGCTCGACGATCTCGGCCAGCAAACGCTGATCGAGTCGCTGGACCCAGGCCGGCCCGAGGCCGCGCGGCCCTATTTCGATGAGGCGATCGACATGTTGATCCGCTGGCAGCTGTCGTCGCAGCCCGGCGTGCTGCCGCCTTACGACCGTGCCTTGCTCGAGCGCGAACTCACGCTGTTTCCCGAGTGGTACATCGGCCGGCACCGCGGCGTTGCCATCGAGGGACAACTGAAGGAACGGCTGGCGCGCAGCTTCAAGGCGATCGTCGACAGCAACCTGTCGGTCGCCAGCGTGTACGTGCACCGCGATTTCATGCCGCGCAACCTGATGCTGGGCGCTGACGGCCGACTCGGCGTGCTGGACTTCCAGGACGCGGTATACGGACCGATCACCTACGACATCGCCTGCCTGATGCGCGACGCGTTCCTGAGCTGGGACGAGGATTTCGTGCTCGACATCACGATTCGCTACTGGGAGCGCGCGCGCAAGGCAGGGTTGCCGGTGGACGACGACTTCGGCGCGTTCTACCGGGCGGTGGAATGGATGGGGCTGCAGCGCCACCTGAAGGTTGCCGGCATCTTCGCGCGCATCACGCTGCGCGATGGCAAGCCGCGCTACCTGCCGGACACGCCGCGCTTCATCGCGTACATCCGCGCGACAGCCAGCCGTTACAGCGAACTGACGCCGTTGCTGCGCGTGATCGACGAAGTCGAGGGCACGCGGCCCCTGACCGGCTTCGCCTACGGCCGGGTCTAGGTCGGTGCCGCGCTTTCACTGCTCCGTTCCTTTGACGGCGGGCGCCACATTGGCGCTACCGGCAGGCGCCGCGCGCCACGTGCAGGTACTGAGGCTGCAACCCGGCGACGCGCTCACGTTGTTCGACGGCGAAGGCGGCGAATACCCGGCAACCGTCGCGCGCATGGGCCGCAGCGAGGTGGTCGTGGAAGTGAGCGCGCATGATCCGGTCGAGCGCACGGCCAGCCGCGTGGTGCACCTGGCCGTCGGCATGCCGGCCAACGACCGCATGGACTGGCTGGTCGAGAAGGCCACGGAGCTCGGCGTGGCCAGCATCCAGCCGCTGCATACCGCGCACGGCGTGCTGCGCCTGAACAGCGAGCGGGCCGACAAGAAGGTCGCACATTGGCAGGCGATCGCCGTGTCGGCATGCGAGCAATGCGGCCAGAACCGGGTGCCGCTGATCCACCCCGTGCGGTCCCTGGCCGAGTGGCTACCGACGCTGCCCCAGGACACCCCGGACGAACTCCGCGGCGTGCTCAGCCTCGCGCCAGGCACGCGCGCCTGCGCAGAGGTGGCGAACGACGCGTTGCGCAGGGCATACATGCTGAGCGGCCCTGAAGGCGGGCTCAGTGCGCAGGAGGAGGCTCTGGCATTGAGCGTCGGCTTCGTACCGCTGACGCTCGGCAACAGGATACTGCGCGCCGAGACCGCCGCACTGGCGGCACTGGTGATACTCGCAACCTAGGGCGCGAAGCCGTCGCCACCGGGCGAACGTGACTCCAGCGAATGCCCTGCTTGCAGGAAAGCCTCCAGTGCGCGCGATCCATGGCGCGGGAATGCGCCGGGCGGTCGAAGATCTTCGTGATGGGGTTCGTGGCTTCGCCTGTCTGACCCGCCGCGGACGCAAGATCGCAAAACTCCGGTCTTCGCCGCCGATCGGACGGCGCTCACGATCGCGAGGCCGCAATGGCAATGGGAAAGATTGACGGAAGCAAGACGACGACGGCAACGACGGAGGCGTACCCGCCTCCTGATGTGGATCAGGCCGGGGAACAGAAGCCGACAG
>CAIQMJ010000085.1 GCA_903872875.1 uncultured Variovorax sp. | reverse complement strand
TCCGGCGGCGATCAGGAAGCGGCCGGTGGAATCGATCGCGAAGCCGCGCGGCGTCTTCTCGGTCGGCACCTGCCCGAGCGGCTGGAGCTGGCCGGTGGCCGGGTCGACGCGGAAGGTCGACAGCGTGCTGGACGTGCGTTCCGACGCATACAGCATGCGGCCGTCCGGCGACAGGTGCAGATCGGCGGCCCAGGGCTTGCCGGTGAAGCCGGCCGGCAGCGTCGTGGTGCGCTGCGTTTCGCGCAGCGTGCCGGTGGCCGTGTCGTAGTCCATCACGTGCAGCGCGGCGTCGAGTTCGTCGACCACGTACATGTGGCGCTGGTCCTTGTCCCATACGAAGTGGCGCGGCCCCGATTTCTCGGGGGCGATCGGAGTCAGCGCCGGCTCGTTGGGGCTGAGCCGGCCGATGGCCGGATCGAAGCGCCAGCTGGAGAGATGGTCGCCGCCGAGGCTGGTGGCGAACACGCGGCGGTTGGAGGCGTCCGCATGGATCGCATGCGCGTTCGGCGCGGTTGGGATCAGCTGCTGCACGGCACCGACGATGCCGTCCTTGTCGATGCTGTTGACCGTGATCTTGTGCCCCGGATACGAGGCCGCGAACAGCCAGCGCCCGGTGGCGTCGGTGTCGATGTTGGCCATGCTGTCGGCCAGCGCGGCCTCGCCGAGGCGGCGCAGCCGGCCGCTCGCCGGATCGATCGCGAGGCTCACCACGCGAAAGGGTTGCGAGCGCAGCGCGACGTACAGGACTCGCTTGTCGGGCGACACCGCCATCGGCATGGCCATGCCGCCGAGCGGTACGGTTTCGACCGGCGTGAGCGTTGCGGCGCCGCGGTCGAGCGCGAACACCGACACGTCCTGGCTGTCCGCATTGGCCACGTAGACCCAGGTCGCGGCCGATGCGGTACCGGCCAGTGCAAGCAGGGTGGCGCCTGCGCATCCGGCGATTCGCCGCAGGGTCGTCCGGAATGCAGTGGTGGGTGCCATGGCCTTGCCTTTCGTCGCGGTCACTTGACCACCATGAACATGCTCGGCAGCCAGGTCGAGAACGCCGGCACGAAGGTGACGACGCCGAGCGCGAAGATCAGTGCGCCGTAGAACGGCCAGATGGTCTTCATTACCGTGCCGACCGACACGCCGCCGATCGCGCAGCCGACGAACTGCGTCGTGCCCACCGGCGGCGTATTCAGGCCGAGCGCGCAGTTGATCAGCATCACGATGCCGAACTGCACCGAGCTCATGCCGTAGTGTTGCGCGATCGGCAGGAAGATCGGGGTGCACAGCAGGATGGTCGCGGCCATGTCCAGGAATGTGCCCAGCACGAACAGGATGATGTTGATCAGCAGGAAGATCACCCACGGCGTGCTCGTGACCTGCGACAGCATCTCGCCCGTGAGTTCGGCCACGCCGTACAGGCTGATCAGGTAGCCGAAGGTGCTCGAGATGCCGATCAGCAGCAGGATCACGCCGGTGGTGCGCACCGCCTTCGAGGCCGCCTTGACGAAGTGTTCCCACTTCAGCGTGCGATACAGGAAGATCGTGAGCGCCAGCGCATACAGCACCGCCACGGCGGCCGATTCGGTGGCCGTGAAGATGCCCGACAGGATGCCGCCAAGGATCAGCACGACGATGAACAGGCCCGGCAGCGCGGCCGCGAAGGAGCGCGCGACGATCGACCAGCCCGGAAAGGTGCCGGCCGGATAGCCGCGCTTCACGGCCACCAGGTAGGCGGCCGCGAGGTTGCTGAGCGTCAGCACCGCGGCTGGCAGCAGCGCCGCCAGGATCAGCGCCGCGATCGACACCTTGCCGCCCGCAGCGAGCGAATAGATGATCAGGTTGTGGCTGGTCGGCATCAGCGCGCCGACCAGGGCCGCATGGGTCGTCACGTTGACCGCGTAGTCGGCGTGATAGCCCTCCTTCTTCATCATCGGGATCATCACGGCGCCCATCGCCGACACGTCGGCCACCGGCGAACCCGAGACCCCGCCGAACAGCGTGCAGGCCACCACGTTCGACATGCCCAGCCCGCCGCGCACGTGGCCGACCAGGCTGCGCGCGAAGTCGACGATGCGGTCGGCAATGCCGCCGTACAGCATCAGCTCGCCCGCAAAGATGAAGAACGGGATCGCCAGGAACGAAAAGATGCCCATGCCGGACGTCATCTGCTGGAAGCCCACCGCCAGCGGCAGGCCTTCATAGGCGAGCGTGGCGAGCGCCGACAGCCCGATCGAGAACGCGACCGGCACGCCGAGCAGCAGCAGGAGCGCGAAAGACACGCAAAGAATAAGAAGAGGAATGGTCATTGCAGCGGGCTGTTTGTGCGTGGAATACCGCGGAACCGGCTTTGCC
>CAIQMJ010000084.1 GCA_903872875.1 uncultured Variovorax sp. | reverse complement strand
GGCGACGACAGGAAGGCGGGGTTGCGCATCGGCGAACTGCATGGCCAGCTGACACCGCGCGCGCAGCGCCTCGCCGAACTGCTGGCGCATGGCGACACCTGCAAGGTGACCTCGAACCTGTGGGGCGAGCGCTGGTCCAAGCTCACGATCAACGCGATGCGCAACGGCGTTTGCGCGCTGACCGGCATGACCGGCAAGCAGCGCGACACGAACGACCTGTCGCGTGAACTGACCATCCGGCTCGGCAGCTCGTGCATCCGCGTCGGGCGTGCACTGGGCCTGTCGCTGGAGCCGGTCGGCGGGCTCGACCTCGACCTGCTCGCGCGTGCGGACGACGATGCCGACGCGCACGAAGCGATCACGCGGATGATCATGGAGGTCGCGAACTCGCGCAGCGATGCGCAGCGGCCGTCGATGGGCCAGGACATCTTGAAGGGCCGCCGCACCGAGACGGAATTCATCAACGGCCTGGTCGCGCGGCGCGGCGAGGAAGTCGGTGTCGATGTGCGCTTCCACCGCCGCGTCGACGATGTCATCCGGCGCATCGAGAAGGGCGAACTGGTACCGAGCCCTTCGTTGCTCGACGGCATCTGCGCTTGAAGCGGATTCGCCGGGCGCCGCATGCGCGACGGCCCGGCGAATCGTTGACGGATCGTTGAACGGGGCCTCGCCGGCGCGCGGCGAGCCCGAGCGTCCGAACTCACTCCAGCTGGATATCGGCCTTCTTCACCAGCGCGTCCCACCGGGCCTCTTCTTCAGCGATGCGCGCGCTGACCTGCGCCGGCGTGGCGGGCTGCGACATCTCGATGCCGCCGAGCGTCTTGACCTTGTTGTAGAAGCCCTCGCTCGCGATCACCTGGTTGGCCGCGCCGTTGAGCTTGGCCACCACCTCGGCCGGTGTGCGCTTCGGTGCCACCAGCACGAACTTCACGACGGCCTTGAAGCCTGGCAAGCCGGCCTCGCTCATGGTCGGCAGTTCCGGATAGCCCGGGTCGCGCTTGTCCGACGCGAAGCCGAAGCCCTTGAGCTTGCCGCTGCGCACGAAATCCATCGAGTTCGTCGGCAGGAAGGCGTAGGTGATGCGGTCGCTGATCAGGTCCATCTGCACCTGGTTGCCGCCTTTGTAAGGCACGTGCAGCGTCTTGATGCCGAGCTCCTTGTTGAACATCTCGGCCATCAGGTGGATCGGCGTTGAGATGCCCGACGAGCCGTATGAATACTTGCCCGGGTCCGCCTTCAGCAGCGCGATGAATTCCTTCAGATTGGTGGCCGGCACGCTGGGCGCGGTCACCAGCATGAAGCCCAGCGTGAGGATCTCCGACACCGGCGCGAAGTCGCGCAGGCCGTGGTAGGGCAACTGGGCCTGCAGCGACGGCGCGACGACCGCCGGCAGGTTGGCGAAGAACAGCGTGTAGCCGTCGGCCGGCGCACGCGTCACGTAGGCGCCCGCGATGGTCTGGTTGGCGCCGGGCCGGTTGTCGATCACGACCGGCGTGTTGAGCGCCAGGCCGAAGTCGTTGGCGAAGGAGCGCGCCGCGACGTCGGTCGGGCTGCCCGCCACGAAGGGCACCACGATCGTGATGGGCCGGCTCGGAAAGCCCTGCGCCAGGGCCGTGGCGGTCAAGGCGCAGCAGGCGAGCGCGCCGAGGCCGATGTCGCGCAGCGTTCTGCGGCGGGTGGGGAATTGCATGTCGTCTCCAGGTTTAGTTCTTCGAATGCACGTGCCTCAGGAAGCGTATCGGCCGGGTCAACCGCTGCCCATCGGGCCGGACCGCGGAGTTCCATCCGTTGAACTTTTCGATGGCTGTGTCACCGCCTCTGCCTCACGAGCAAGTGCCGCCGGAAGGCCCGCTAATCCGTATGGTCATTGTGTTTGCATTTCCGTGCAATTCATTGGCTGGCGCACGAAGCGAAGCCAATTCGAAAGCAGCGCCGCGGCGTAGATGCGTGGTTGTGAGAATCCGCGACAAATAGCTAATTCTTCTATCCGGGTTTTTAAATCCAGACGATCGATCTCGATTCCCTTTGCACCTGACTACAGTCGCCAACTCGACAGAAAGTCCGCGGCAATGGATCGATCCGGGCGACGCTGACGTTATCTCGGACAGTGCAATCACCTGCATTGCAATTAGAAGAATTTCAGGGAGGGGGTTCATGAACGACTCGATTTTTGGATGGGTGCGTCTGCGGA
This sequence comes from uncultured Variovorax sp., assembly GCA_903872875.1. GTDB lineage: Bacteria > Pseudomonadota > Gammaproteobacteria > Burkholderiales > Burkholderiaceae_C > Variovorax. Next base: position 3,169 of record CAIQMJ010000084.1, on the reverse strand, counting down.
CCATTGCACCTGCCGGACACTGGTGCATCGCCGGCCATTTGCGCGCGTGCGCATTGACGCTGGCGGCACTCTGCGCATTCACAGCGCACGCCGGCTCCGTGAACTACAGCTATGACGCATTGGGCCGGCTGGCCCAGGTCGTCTACAGCAACGGCACCACGATCACCACGATCAGCTACAGCTATGACGCTGCGGGCAATCGGACATCGGTGGCGATCACCTCGCCGTAATCCATCGGCGCAATTGGCATCCCGCGCGGCCCACGACTGGCCAGTGCGGTCGGATATCGCGCGAAGAAATACCAGGGAAGAACGCATGTTCAAGATGACGCGACCGTTGGCAACGGGCCTTTGCGCAGGCCTGCTGGCCGCAAGTGGAATAGCCGCTGCCCCGATCCAGAGCGGTGTGGGGACATCGGCGGTCTCGCCAGACACCTCCGAAATCAGGATGGGCAAGCCTCTAGCCGGTGCTGCAATTGCCAGTCGCGCATTGGCAGTAGCCGGCCCGAGCAATGGCGGACGCGGCAACGTCACGTTCACCCGCGGCGAGCCCGCGGTGACATATCCGGCCATGGACCTCGCAGCGTCGGCACGCGGGCAGATCGCCGCAGCAGCGGTCACGGCCGCGGTGCGTCGTCCGGGCGACGTCACCGCCGGCATGCTGGGCCCGCAGTCCAGAGCGGAAGAGTTCGCGCCCGCCCCCGGCGCGGCGCGCGCCGTCATGCCGGTCGTGACTTCGGAAGAAATGGCACAGGCGCTCAAGACGCGCGTCTTTCCCGCCAATCTCAACCAGGGCACCAGCACCGCGACATCGACCGTCAATGCGCGGGCGAAGTCCACGTCGCCGACCGCGCAGGTGATGCGTGTCGGCGGCGATGCGAATCCGCTGGGTCCGGCCTCGATCACGGAGCTTGCGAGGTCGCTGCGCTACCACCCCGACCTGATCTATCAGTTCGTCCGTAACAACATCGAGTTCTATCCGACATGGGGGGTGCAGAAGGGGGCCTTCGGCGCCATCCTGGACAACCAGGGCAATCCCTTCGACCAGTCGGCACTGATGGTGGCGCTGCTGCGGGCCTCCGGGTTCGAGGCGAGCTATGTCCGGGGTGTCGTTCGTCTTTCTGCACAGAACGTGAAGGACTGGTACGGACTCGATACTTCCGATGCCTGCGCCGTCGCGAACGTGCTGGGACAGGGGCAGATACCGATCTACGCATTGAACGCGACGGCCGCCGGTCCTTGCCCGGGCGCGGCGCCGAGAGCGCTCACCAATATCGCGGTCGAGCACATCTGGGTCAAGGTCAAGATCGATGGCGCCTGGTATTCATTCGACCCGAGCTATAAGCCGCATTCGTTCAAGACCGGCATCGACCTCGCCGATGCGAGCATCACGGGCTATAGCCCTGCCAGCTATCTCTCGTCGGCCTTGTCCGGCGCCGCCGTCACGGGCGACTACGTGCAGAACGTCAACCGGACGAACGTCCGCAACAACCTGACGACGTACGCCGGCAATCTCGCCAATTACCTGCGCGCCAACCTGCCTGCGGCGACGCTCGACGACGTGATCGGCGGTCAGCAGATCATTCCCACCTACGGGGCCATTCCTCGCCAGGCCACCATCCCGACGCAGGACGCCGGCTGGGGCACGGAGGAATTCGCGGAAATCCCGAATGGCTACAGGCCGACGCTTCGCATCCAGTACGCGGGCATCGACCAGACCTACACCTCGGATGCCATCTACGGCAAGTTGTTGACGATCACGTACAACGCGGCCAACCAACCCGTGCTGAAGCTGGACGGCGTGGCGGTGGGAAGCCCTGGTACCGCGACCACGCCGGGCACCAACACCTTCGTCAACTTCACTGTCAAGCACAACGGCTATCCGACGGCTGCCGACAACGTGCAGTACGTGTACGACCTGCGCGGCCTGCGGACCGCCGCACAGTTCGCCAACGGCAGCCACGCCATCACCTACGCCTGGGACAACGCCGGTCGGCAACTGAACACGGTGGCCGGCGGCAAGACCATCGCCTACCAGTACGACGCGGCCGGCAACCGCGTGCGCATCACCTGGCCCGACGCGTTCTTCACCACGACCAGCTACGACGCGTTGAACCGTGCGAGCGTCATCAAGGAAAACGGCAGCGCGAACCTGGCCACGTACGCCTACGACGACCTGAGCCGGCGCACCACCGTGAGGCTGGGCAATAGCACCACCGTCCAGCGCACCTATGACAGCCAGGGGGCGATGGCGACGCTGAAGAACTTTCTGTCTTCCACGGCGCAGGAAGTCCAGTACACCTACGTGCGCAACCAGCTGCGCGAGCTGAAGAGCGTGACCTGGAGCAACAACCTCTATCAGTGGGCCGGCGCTACCGTCGGCATCAAGGGCTACGCCGTCAACGGGTTGAACCAATACACGTCCGCGGACGGCGCGGCACAGGCCTACGACACCAATGGCAACCTGAAGACCGACGGCCCGTGGACCTACGCCTACGACCTCGACAACCGGCTGAAGACGGCCAGCAAGCCGGGCACGGCGGCAACGCTGAGCTACGACGCGGAAGGCCGCATGCGCCAAAGCGTCATCGGCGCGGCCACGACCAACCTGCTGTACGACGGCCAGAACCTGGTCGCCGAATACGACGCGGCCAACACGGCCGTGCTCCGGAAATACGTGCACGGCCCGGGGACGGACGAGCCGATCGTCTGGTACGAGGGCAGCGGTACTGCAGCCAAGAACTGGCTGTATGCGGACCATCTGGGCAGCATCGTGGCGACGGCGAACGTTACGGGCGCGAGTACCGGCACTTACAGCTATGGGCCGTTCGGGGAGCCCAACGTTGTCACCGGCCTGCGGTTCCGGTACACGGGGCAGCAGCTGACCGGGGAGTTGGGGCTGTATTACTACAAGGCCCGGTTTTATTCGCCGGTGACGGGGCGGTTTCTGCAGACGGATCCGATTGGATATCGAGATGATCAGAATCTCTATGCGTATGTTGGGAACAATCCAGCAAACCGCATTGATCCATCTGGATTGACGGGTGTGGCCACAGGTTCCTCTTCTGCACTCTTGTCCGGGGATATCAGTTGGATCGGTGGTTCCAGTGGTGCCGGGATTGGAGGCGGAATTGTTGAAAATTATCAAGTCGCACAGATAATTCCATTGC
>CAIQMJ010000083.1 GCA_903872875.1 uncultured Variovorax sp. | reverse complement strand
TTTGATGGATTGTATCTATCCTATATTCGTGCTCAGACTGAGTATCCGTATGAAGAGGCTCGTGGAATGTTTTTCCATCGCAAGAAGCGCATGGATGATTAACGTCTTGTTCGGTGGCCAAGAGTTTCCTTTTTATTTTAATTCGTAATCTTTAACGCCAGGCCAAAATTAATCTACTCGACTGATGGCCTGCTCGAAGACGCTATGCGGATGCCTCTATCGCGGTCAGGATAGCAAGGCGTTGAATCTCTTTCAAATCTGCAAGCGCTTGCTTTTTCTGAGCTGTCCTCTCCGGCATCCCATCTTCTTCAAATGTTGAAGCCAAAGCCCGAAAATGCTCTAGATCGACATTCAGAACCTCGGCTAGATTAGCGGCCTCAATGAAATCTAATGAGCGCAGGCCGTTCTCCACACGACTCAGTGAGCTAACACTGATCTTGGTTTTTTCTGAAATATCCGACAGCGGCAGACGTGCGGCTTGTCTAGCCGCACGCACTGCCATGCCAACGGAAACAGGGCTAAGTTTCAAATAACCTCCTGGCACTTAATCAGGCCAATTGTCTTGGATGAATTTCCCAATTGAATAAATCCTATAGACAATATTGACAACTTCCTTTTTGTTAAGTGCATTTGTAAGCTCATCACGATGAGCTTGCAAATCACGCAAGAGATCTGGGCTGGTGTTTCCGTGTCTATCAATTAATTTATCAATGCTTTTAATGAGGTCTTTTTTGTTTGACATAATTTAAGTAAAAATTTGAGCAACACCACGCTGCTCTGCGTTTCTCGGTTTTCATGGAAATCTGCCTTTCTAGGTTTATGGATGCGTCTGGTAAACGACGCGATGAAGATCGTACATCTTTGCCATTATCGCGTGTTGCTGTTACAGCAATATTATGTGTCGTTGTGTAACATTATTATGAATGATAAAGGACGTTATCATTCATAATGGATCGCCTGGAAGGACTTGCTTCTAGCTTGTCAAGGTGTTAAGCTGATAGTCAGTTAGACATCTATCAGTCCAAGAGGTCCCATGGCGATTGAAGACAACACCAAGCTGACCGTCACGGTCTCACGCGAAACCGACATGGCTTTGCGTGCCTATCTCGGCGCTCAAGGCATGCGCAAGGGCGACCTCTCGAAATTCATCGAGGAAGCTATCCGCTGGAGGATGTTCGATCGGAATGTGCAGACGGTCAAAGAACGCAGTGCCCACATCGCCCCTGATGCGCTGCAGGCGGTCATCGATGAAGCTTGCGCTTCGGTGCGCGGCGAGATGTGGCCAGCTCCTGCGAACGCCCTCAAGTGACGATGCGGGTCATCCTCGATACGAATATCTTGATCGCGGCGCTCATCACCCGTGGTTCCCCGCCGAATTCCCTCTACGAGGCATGGCGGGACGGGCGTTTCACGCTCATCATTTCCGCTCCGCAAGTGGAGGAGTTTCAGCGCGTCACACGCCGTGACGCTGTGCGTGCGTTGATCCATCCCGCCGAGGCCGGCCGGATGCTCAACGACATCCGCCGCCTGGCCACAACGATCACAGAGCTTCCCGAGGTCGACGTGTCGCCAGACCCCTATGACAACTTCTTGCTGGCCATGGCGCAGGCCTCACAAGCCACACTGCTTGTCAGTGGCGACAAGCGCGGCCTTCTCGCCCTCGGCATGCACCACGGCACCCGGATCGTGACCGCACGCCAGGCAGTTGATTTGCTTGAGGGGAACGCATGGCCGACGCACTGACCGTCATCAACGCCCCACCACTGACGACGATCGTCGTCGGCGGGGCCAGGATGAGCCTCCCGGTACTGTTCGCACCGACGCCGGCAGCAGGCAAGCGCTTCATCGAGTTCTTCACGGCCAGCATTCGCAATCCAAACACCCGCAAAGCCTATGCACGCGCTGCAGCCGAGTTCGCAGCCTGGTGCGACGAGCACGGCCTGCAGGATCTGCACGACATCGAGCCGGTTCATGTAGCCGCCTACGTTGAGCAGCTGCAGGAGCGTATGGCTGCGCCCTCGGTCAAGCAACGCCTGGCCGCGCTGCGCGTGCTGTTCGACTGGCTGGTGGTGGGTCAGATCCTGCCCACCAATCCGGCAAGCGCTGTGCGCGGGCCAAAGCATTCGGTGAAAAAGGGCAAGACCCCCGTGCTTGCGGCCGATGAGGCACGCCAGCTGTTGAATAGCATCGACACCAGCACGTTGCTGGGCCTGCGCGATCGCGCGTTGATCGGTCTCATGGTCTACACCTTCGCCCGTGTCGGTGCCGCGATCGGCATGCGAGTGGAGGATGTCTATTCCCAGGGCAGGCGGACTTGGGCGCGTCTCCACGAGAAGGGCGGCAAGGAACACGAAATGCCATGCCACCACAACCTCGACGAGTACCTGCACGCGTACATCGAAAGAGCAGGCCTGGTGGACCGCAAAGGCTACCTGTTTTGCACGTCAACGGGCCGCAGCGGCACACTCACGACGACACCCATGCGCCAGGCCGACGTGTTCCGCATGATCCGCCGGCGCGCACTCGCGGCCGGCCTCGATACCTTGATTGGCTGCCACACTTTCCGCGCCACAGGCATCACCGAATACCTGCGCAATGGCGGCAAGCTAGAAATCGCACAACAGATGGCCAACCACGAAAGCGCACGCACGACGGGCCTTTATGACCGCCGGAACGATCAGGTCAATCTCGATGAGATCGAGCGCATCGTGATCTGAATTCGACTCGGCAAGTACCGTACGACGTAAATAATCACAGCGTCACCGTATCACTTCATCTCTCTGAGGAGCTGCCATGGACAGTACAACCCCATCCCCGATCGTCACGGTGAAACTGACGGTCGAGGTGCCTGCCGACCGCCGCGGCGAGTTCCTGCACCTGGTGCAAGAATTCCATGCCGGCAAGATCCGCGTGAGCACTCCGGTAGTCGACTTTCAAGGCAAGGGCTACAGGGAGGCCGTGCGCGTTGTCCTGGCCGACCAGCCCACCTTCTCGACGCTGCGCAATCGGATCGTCGAGGACGACGGCCGCGACGCACTCGAGTCGCTGACCGATGCGGAGATCCTGCACGGTCTCCAGTCGCAACGCTTTGCCGAGGCAGTGCCGATCGGCGTCATCGATGTGCCCGGCACCGGCACCATTGAAGAGGTTGGGGTAGAGGCGCTGCAGCGCCTCTACAAGGTGGCCTGCGGCCAATCAGGCCAATGCAGATACATCGCCCACTTCCTGCTGGGTCTGTACAACGGCGCACGGTTCCCGTTTGACCTGACCGAGCTGCGCGGCGTCGACGATGCACTTTACGACGATTGCATGCGCGTACTGCGCATGGATGCACGGGTCACGCGGCGCGAGGTCCATACCTATTTCGAGGACGGCTCGCGCAAATGGGAAGACTTGGCCGGCGACTGGCGCGTCCTTGACGTCTTCAAACTGGGCAATGCAGCCAAGGAATTCGCGCAGCAAGTCGGTTTCAGCGGGCCGCACGCAAAAGCTGCAGCCGAAATTGTGGATATGGTGGACGGCGGGCGAGAATAGTATGAAAGTGCTCGGCCGACGCCTCAGAAAAATAGATTCTTTTATCTTCATCAGGAATGAACAGTGAACGCTACATCGCTTTCCGAGATACAAGCGAAAATTGCAGAGCTCGAAGCACAGGCCGACAAACTACGCCACGAGGCTGCAGTCGAACGACAAAAAGTTGCGGCCGGTGTAATTCAAGAGATACGTTCAAAAATCGCGGAATACGGCCTCACGGCGAAGGATTTGGGACTCTCTAACGGTGGCAACCTTCCTTTTGGGAAAATCAAAAGGAAAACTTCGGCCTCAGCTGCCGGCGGTACGCTCTACCGCAACGCAGACGGCGCGACCTGGACTAGCGCTACGAGGGGGCCAAAGCCACGCTGGCTACGAGAGGCACTGGCTGCAGGAAAGCAACTCAGCGACTTCGAAGTGACCTGAGACCAACCTTAGGTTGGTCCTTTTTTCCCGATC
>CAIQMJ010000082.1 GCA_903872875.1 uncultured Variovorax sp. | reverse complement strand
TGGCCAAGGGCACGTCGCTTCATCGGCAGCTGTTCCTGGTGCTGCGCGACCAGATCGCGCAGGGTGCGTTCACGCCGGGCGGCGTTCTGCCCAAGGAAGAAGCGCTGTGCGAGCGCTTCGGCGTGTCGCGCATCACGGTGCGCCGCGCGCTCGCGGATCTCGCGGCGCTGGGGCTGGTGGAACGCCGGCATGGGCTCGGCACCTTCGTGCGCGCCGACCTGCCGATGGCACGCGCCGTGCCGAGCCTGAGCCTGATCGACAGCCTCAAGAAGGCCGCACTGGAGACGCAGGTCAAGGTGCTGGAAGTCGCGCACGACGCGCCACCGCGGGACATCGCGACGCTGCTGCACCTCGAGCCCGGCGTGCAGGCGGTCCACGCGATCCGGCTGCGCAGCATCCGCGAGACGCCGGTGATGCTGACCGACGCGTGGGTGCCGACGGACCTCGGGAAAAAAGTGTCGGCCAGCGCGCTGCGCAAGAACGCGCTGTATGAGCTGCTGCTGGCGCAGGGCGTCGAATTCGGCCGCGTGGTGCAGGAGATCACGGCCGTGGCGGCCGATCCGTCGCGCGCGCAAGTACTGCAGACCGAGGTGGGCGCGCCGCTGCTGAAGCTGGTCCGCGTGATGCACGACACCGACGCCCGGCCGGTGCAGCACCTGACGGCCTACATGTCACCGGAACACAGCCGCATCCTGATGGACATTCCGGGCCCGACCGTGAATACGCTGAGCGCCGGCCAGATCGTGCACGACGTGCACTGAGCACACGCCGGCGCTGGCGTCAGCCTGGCACTGCGCTCAGGCGAGGCTGCGCAGTTGGTCGAGCAGTTGCGCGGCAACCGTCTCGAACGGCTCGATGTCCTTTTCCGCACGGCTCAGCACAACCGCCCCTTCGGCCGATGCGATCAGCGTGGTCGCGAAGCGCCGGGCGGCTTCGGGTTGCATGCCACCCTGCTGCAGCAGTTCGGCGAGCCGCGTGCGCCAGCTGCGGAACACGGCGGTTGCGTGGCCCAGCAGCTCGGCAGAATCGGCCGCCACCGCCACCGCGAGAACGGCACAACCCGATCCGCAACCGGAACGCGTCAGCACCGCGCGCCAGATCGCAAGGAAGTGCTCGGCGATCTCGGCCGCAGGCGCGCCGGCCTTGCGGTCGAGCGCACCGATCAGGAACGCGCCGGCCATGTCGACGGCCGAGCCGACCATCTGGTCCTTGCCTTCCGGAAAGTGGTGATAGACCGAGCCGCGCGGTGCGTCGGTGAGCGCCAGCACTTCCGAGAAAGAGGTCGCCTGGAGGCCGCGCCGAGCCAGCAACTGAACCGCGCCTTCGACCATCCTGCCCTTCACTTCACCCGCCATTGCGCACCTTTCCATCCATCTTTCGCTTGACTATGACGATCGTCATAGCCTAAATTCTATGTATCCCATCATAGTCAACCCAAGGATTCCCATGCCCATGATCGACGTCTACGCTGCAGCCGACCTGTTCCCGGCCGGCGGCGACCGCCAGCTCGGCGAAGCGCTCACGCTGGCCGTTCTGCGCGCCGAGGGCGTGCCGGCACCCCGCCCGTTCCACGCCGACAACACGGCGGTCTACATCCATCGCATGCCCGCGTCCACGGTGCAGACCGCTGCGACCGCGGAAGCGCGGACGGTCCGGATCCAGATCATCACGCCGCCCGGCTCGCTGAACCGGGACGGCCAGAAGCAGATCGTCAAGGAGGCGACGGAGATCGTCGCCCGCGCATCCGGCGACCCGACCCAGCCTGCGCGCACCTGGGTGCTGCTGACCGAAGCCGTGGAAGGCGGCTGGGGCATGTTCGGCACAGCGTTCGGCCAGGAAGAGTTCGGTGCGCTGGCCGCCAAGGCGAAGGCCGCCGCTGCCCCTTGATCGCCATGCGGGGGCAGGTTGCGCCAGAATCGAGCGGATGAACTGCCTCCGATATCTCACTCCTCTTGCTCTCGCATGCGTGCTCGCCGGCTGCGGTACGCCTGCCCACGAGATCGTTACCTATCCCGACGGCACGACGCGCACACCGACTTCGGCCGACGCCGCCAGCTATTGCCGGGACAAGGGGCTGACGGCACAGATCCGGGGGAAAGCGGCCGGCGAGACCGGCGTGATGTTCCGCTGCATCTGACGCGGCGCGCGCCGACATCGTCGAGCCTTGCCCATGTCAGCCCCCGCCCGGCCACCTGAGCCCTGCCCCAACTTCGCCATCACCCGCGAGAACCTGTTCGACGGCTCGCTGATGTCCGCCCTGCGCGCCACGGCACCGCCGGGAACGACGATGCGCTCGCCGGCGGAACTCGAAGCGTCGCTGGACGCCGCGCTGTCCGGTCGGCAGGGCGACGCCGATATCCACGTCTTCGGCTATGGCTCCCTCATGTGGAACCCGGCGATCCACTTCGTCGAATCGATGCGCGCCGGCGTGCAGGGCTGGCATCGCCGCTTCTGCCTGCGGCTCTTCATGGCACGCGGCTCGCTGCAGACGCCCGGCCTGATGCTCGCGCTGGACCAGGGCGGCAGTTGCGACGGCGTGGTCTTCCGCATCGCCGCCGAGCGGGCGCGCGAGGAACTGTCGGTGCTCTGGCAGCGAGAAATGCTCTCCGGCGCCTACCACGCGCGCTGGATCGAGGCGACCACGCCCGCCGGCCCGGTATCGGCGCTGACCTTCGTCGCCAACCGCGAGCATCCCCGCTATGCGGGCGAGCTCAGCGACGACGAGGCGGCCCACTTCATCGCAACCGGCCGTGGCAGCCTGGGCAGTTGCGCCGACTACTTCGAGAACACGGTGGCGTCGCTGCGCGACCTGGGCATCGAGGACGCGAGCATCGCGCGCCTGATGCTGGCGCTGAAATCGGCC
>CAIQMJ010000081.1 GCA_903872875.1 uncultured Variovorax sp. | reverse complement strand
GCCACCAGCCGACGACGGAATCTCCATCGACGCCTTGTCCGACTCGACGGTGATCAGCGACTGCTCGGCTTTCACCGTGTCGCCCACCTTCACCAGCACCTCGATCACCGCGACTTCGTCGAAATCGCCGATGTCCGGCACCTTGATCTGTTGTTCGCTCATGCTGGGCGCTCCTTTACAGCACGATGCGGCGGTAGTCCGCCAGCAGTTGGCCCAGATAGGCATTGAAGCGGGCGGCCAGGGCGCCGTCGATCACGCGGTGGTCGTACGACAGCGACAGCGGCAGCACGAGACGCGGCACGAACTGCTTGCCGTCCCACACCGGCTTCATCTGCCCCTTGGAGAGGCCGAGGATGGCCACTTCAGGCGCATTGATGATCGGCGTGAAGTGCGTGCCGCCGATGCCGCCGAGCGAGCTGATCGAGAAGCAGCCGCCCTGCATGTCGGCCGAGCCGAGCTTGCCGTCGCGCGCCTTCTTGGCGAGTTCGCCCATCTCCTGGCTGATCTGCAGGATGCCCTTCTTGTCGGCATCCTTGAGCACCGGCACCACCAGCCCGTTGGGCGTGTCCGCCGCGAAGCCGATGTTGTAGTACTGCTTGTAGACGAGGGTGTCGCCGTCCAGGCTGGTGTTGAACTCGGGGAACTTCTTCAGCGCCGAAACCACCGCCTTGATCACGAAAGCAAGCATCGTGACCTTGATGCCCGACTTCTCGTTGTCCTTGTTGGTGGACACGCGGAAGGCTTCGAGCTCGGTGATGTCGGCTTCGTCGTTGTTGGTGACGTGCGGAATCATCACCCAGTTGCGATGCAGGTTCGCGCCGCTGATCTTCTTGATGCGCGACAGGTCCTTGCGCTCGACCGCGCCGAACTTGGCGAAGTCGACCTTCGGCCACGGAATCAGGCCGAGCGCAGCACCGTCGCCACCGCCTGCGGCCGGTGCCTTGGCGGCGGCCGCCTTGGTGCTGGCCTGGCCACTCATCACGGCCTTGGTGAAGCCCTGGATGTCGTCTTGCGTGATGCGGCCCTTGAGGCCGGTGCCCTTGACTTCGTCGAGCGGCACGCCGAGTTCGCGCGCGAACTTGCGCACCGATGGCGATGCGTGCGGCAGCTTGCCGCTCGGTGGAGTCGTGGTGTCGTGCGCAGCGGGTGGGGCGACAGTCGGCGCCGCAGGCGCTGCGCTTGCAGCGGCGGGCGCTGGCGCAGCGGGTGCGCTGGCGGTCGCTGGTGCGAATGCGGACGCCGCAGCGGCGGGCGCAGCCGCGGGCGCAGCCGCCGCCGTGCCCTCGAGCACCGCGATCAGGTCGCCGATGTTGATGACGTCGCCGACCTTGACCTTCAGTTCCTTGAGTACGCCCGCTCCAGAGGACGGGATCTCCATCGAGGCCTTGTCCGACTCGACCGTGATCAGCGACTGCTCGGCCTTGATCGTGTCGCCGGCCTTCACGAGCACCTCGATCACCGAGACGTCCTTGAAGTCGCCGATGTCGGGCACCTTGACCTCGACCGGACCGGCGCTCGTGGCGGGTGCGGCGGTTGCGGGTGCCGCTGGCGCCGGCGCGGCAACTGCCGGCGCTGCTGCAGCGGGTGCAGGCGCGGCGCTCGCGCCCGCCGCCTCGAGCGTCACCACGACCGACCCCTGCTTCACCTTGTCGCCCACCGCGACCTTGATTTCCTTTACCACGCCACCCTCGCTCGACGGAATCTCCATCGAAGCCTTGTCGGATTCCACCGTGATCAGCGACTGCTCGGCCTTCACCGTGTCGCCCACCTTCACCAGCACCTCGATCACCGCGACTTCGTCGAAATCGCCGATGTCCGGCACCTTGATGTCCACTGCTGCCATGTCTTGTCTCCCGCGCCAGGCGCAGTCCGGTTATGCGTAAAGCGGGTTGATCTTGTCGGCATTGATGCCGTACCTGGTGATCGCCTCGGCCACCTTGGCCGCGGGAATCACGCCGTCCTCGGCCAGCGATTTCAGCGCCGCCAGCACGATGTAGTGGCGGTTGATCTCGAAGTGCTCGCGCAGCTTGCTGCGGAAGTCGCTGCGGCCGAAACCGTCGGTGCCCAGCACCTTGTACGTGCGGCCCTTCGGAATGAACGGACGGATCTGCTCGGCGTATGCCTTCATGTAGTCGGTCGACGCCACCACCGGGCCGGTGCTCGCACCGAGCTGCTGCGCGACGAAGGGCACGCGCGCCGCTTCGGTCGGATGCAGCAGGTTCCAGCGGTCGGCGTCCTGGCCGTCGCGCGTCAACTCGTTGAAGCTCGGGCAGCTCCAGACGCCGGCGCTGACGCCCCATTCCTTCTCGAGGAGTTCCTGCGCCGCGAAGCTCTCGCGCAGGATCGTGCCGCTGCCCAGCAGTTGCACGCTCGGCGCCTTCGCGTCGAGGGCCGGTGCCTGCTTGCACAGGTACATGCCCTTGATGATCTGCTCTTCGGTGCCGGGCTGGAGGCCGGGCATCGGATAGTTCTCGTTGAGCAGCGTCAGGTAGTAATAGACGTTGTCCTGCTTCTCCACCATGCGCTTCAGGCCGTGGTGCAGGATCACGCCGACCTCGTGCGCAAAGGTCGGGTCGTAGCTCACGCAGTTCGGGATGGTATTGGCCAGGATGTGGCTGTGGCCGTCCTCGTGCTGCAGCCCTTCGCCGTTCAGCGTGGTGCGCCCCGACGTACCGCCCAGCAGGAAGCCGCGGGCCTGCATGTCGCCGGCGGCCCAGGCCAGGTCACCGATGCGCTGGAAGCCGAACATCGAGTAGTACACATAGAACGGCACCATGATGCGGTTGTTCGTGCTGTACGACGTGGCGGCGGCGAT
>CAIQMJ010000080.1 GCA_903872875.1 uncultured Variovorax sp. | reverse complement strand
TTTTTCATTCGGCGGCCTGACCGCCGCCCGCTTTGCGCTGCAGCGTGGTGCGATCCGACGAATCGCGCTGCTCGGCAGTGGCGGCCACGGCACCTTGCGGCGTCTGCGGGTCGACATGATCAACTGGCGCGCCGCGCCCGACCGTGCGGCCGAGGTCGCCGCGCTGCGCCACAACCTGGCCGCATTGATGCTGCATGACGCAGCGGCCATCGACGCGCTGGCCTTCACGATCCACGACATCTCTTGCCACGGCACGCGCTATCGCAGCAAGGAGGTGTCGCAGGGCGGCGGGCTGGAAGCCGCGCTCGACACGATGGACGCGCGCGGCGTGCCGCAATTGCTGTTGTGGGGCGAATTCGACGTCACGGCCGACCCGCGTCCGCTGGTCGCCGGCCTGGTGGCCGGCCATCCGCTGCGGGACGGCGTCGTGGTCGACGGTGCCGGGCACTGGGTGCAGTTCGAGCGTGCGGAAGAGACGAACCGCGCGCTGCTGCGCTTCTTCGGCGCCTGAAGCGGCGCTGTCGATACAGGCTCAGCGCTCGTCGCCCAGCCCGATCGGCGCAGGCAGCACGTTGACGATGCGCGTGAAGAGCGCGCGGTAGTCGGCCTCGGGCGGATAGCCGGTCAATGGGTCGCGATTGGCCTCGAAGGCGCGGTCCAGTTCTTCCCAGTCGGCGTCGGTCAGCACGCGCTCGGCCAGCGGCAGGATCTCCTTTTCCTCCAGCGCCATGTGCGTGAGGTAGAACTCGACGTAGCGCTCCACCGCCTGCTCGAAGGCCGCGCGGCGCGGCTCGCCGATCATCTCGAAGGCCAGCAGTGCATGCTCGACGTTGCGGATCTTCCGCTCGCCGCGGGCATGGTCGTCGTCGAGCCGGTCGAGCAGTTCGCGCGACACCGGCGTGCGGGCACGCAGCTTGGGGAAGAGCAGTTCCGATTCCTTGCGGTGATGGCGCTTCTCGGGGAATTCGTCGACGTAGAACAGCATTGCCCGCAGCACGCCGAAGTCGGGCAGCGTGCCGCGCTGGCGATGCCGCGCCAGCAGCATCTCGATGGAGCGCAGCATGGCCGACAGCGCGGCATGTTCCTGGCGAATGATCTGGGCGGTGGCGTGCGTGCGCATGGCGGACCTTGCAGGTGGTGGGCTTGGTCTGCAGGATGGCATGCGATGCGCGGCGGCATGTTGATGCAGCGCAATCACTGGAGATTTCTCGTGATGCGGCAGGCGCCTGGCCTCAGCCTGCGACCGACGCCGAGTGCTGCCGCCAGAACGCTGCGGGGGAGGGAAGGCCGGCCACCCAATGACGCCATCTGGCACGGGGAATTGCCCAAATGCAAAATACTGGATAAAAATACAGTAAATTGTGAACTGCCCATGGCTCTCCCTTTGATCTCATCGTCCTTTGCCTCCGCCCGGCACAACGTCTGGCGCGGCGACGAGCTGGGCGTGGCCGACATGCAGGTGGTGGGCACCGGCCACGCGGCGCTCGACGCCGAACTGCCCGGCGGCGGCTGGCCGGTGGGTGCCATGACGGAACTGCTGCAGGTCCGGCCCGAGGCGCATGTGTGGCAACTGCTGCTGCCGGCGCTGGCCCAGGCTGTGGCGCAGGGCACGGGGCCGGTGGCGCTCGTCGGCGCGCCCTTCGAACCTTTCGGCCCGGCGCTGGCCGCGCACGGGCTGCCGGTCGAGGCCCTGATGTGGATCCGCAGCGACGCGGCGCCCGCCCGCCTGTGGGCCTGCGAGCAGGCGTTGCGCTGCGCCGACGTGGCGGCCGTGCTGGCCTGGCTGCCGCAGGCGCGCGCGGGCGAGTTGCGCCGGCTGCAGCTGGCGGCCGCCCAGCACGAGGCGCTGCTGTTCGTGTTCCGGCCCGACCACGCCGCACTGTCGGCCTCGCCGGCCCGGCTGCGTCTGCAGCTCGAAGTCTGCAAGGAGGCCGGGAAAGCCGAGAAAGCCGGCCAGATGAATGTCCGCATCCTCAAGCGCCGCGGCCCGCCGCTGTCCGCACCCGTGCAGTTGCCTGCGCGCAGCCAGCGCATGTCGATGCTGCTCGCGGCCAGCCAGTTGCGGCGCAAGGCGCGGCGGCAGGAGGAGGGCAGTGCGCCACCGCCCGCACTGGCGTCCGCGACGGTGGTGCGCATCGATGCGTGGAAAGGAGGCGGCCGTGCAATGGATCGCATTGCGGTGGGTGCCTGAGGACGGCCACGTGCTGCCGTCGCCCGAGGCGCTCGGCTGGTGGGCGCTGCAGTACACGCCGCGCGTCTGCTGGGTCGACGAGGCCCTGCTGATCGAGGTCTCGGCCTGCGAGCGGCTCTGGGGCGGGCGGCTGTCGCTGATGCGGCAGCTTGCGGCCGCGAGCCCCGAAGGATGCGAGTTGAAGCAGGCCCGAGGTCCGACCAGCCTGGTGGCGCTGGCCCGGCTGCGCCTGTTCGCGCGCGACCAGCGGCCGCCCGTCGACATGCTCGCCGAACTCCCGCTCGACACGCTCACGGCCGCGCGCGATCACCTCGACGTGCTTGCGCACCTGGGGTGTCGAACCTGGGGCGAGGTGGCGGCGCTGCCGCGTGCCGGCCTGGCGCGGCGCTTCGGCACGGCCTTGCGCGACG
>CAIQMJ010000079.1 GCA_903872875.1 uncultured Variovorax sp. | reverse complement strand
TGCGTCCGAACTGCCGGCCGGCGGTGCGACGCAGACGGACGCTGCCTGAAGGTTGCCGAGGCACGACCATGAACGCAGCCATCGCTCCTTCGCATCCCGCTGCCTCCGACAAGGCGCCTTCGCTGCTATCTCGCTGGAGCGCGAAGCCGTGGTGGCCTTGGGCCAAGCGCATCGTGCTGGGCGGCTTCTTCGTCTTCGTGGTGGGGATGCTCGCGATCCAGGCGCGTGCGATCCAATGGAGCGAGGTCTTCGACACGATGCGGGCCTATCCCGCCAGCGTGGTGCTGATCGCCGCGCTGCTCGCGGCCTTGAGCCATCTGATCTACAGCAGCTTCGATCTGGTCGGGCGCCACTACACCGGGCACCCCTTGCGTGCGCCCACCGTCATGGCGATCACCTTCGTGAGTTATGCATTCAACCTGAACCTGGGCACGGTGGTCGGCGCGGTCGCGATGCGCGTGCGGCTCTATTCGCGCCTCGGACTCGACGCGGCGACCATTGCCCGCATCGTCGGCACCAGCATGCTGACCAACTGGCTCGGCTATTTCCTGTTGGCCGGACTTGCCTTCGTCTGGTGGCCGCTTGCATTGCCGGCCGACTGGCACGTGGGCATCGGCGCACTGCGTGTGTTGGGCGCGGCGCTGGTCGCCGTATCGCTGGGCTATCTCGTGCTGTGCGCCATCTCGAAGCGGCGGGAGTGGACCGTGCGCGGCCATGAAATTGCCTTGCCCAGCCTGCGTGTAGCCATCGTGCAGGTGATGCTGTCGACCGCAAACTGGGCGGTGATGGGCGCGACCATGTTCGTGCTGTTGCAGGGCAAGGTCGCTTATCCGATGGCGCTCGGCGTGCTGCTGATCGGCGCGGTGGCGGGGCTGCTGTCGCGCGTCCCGGCCGGGCTTGGCGTGCTCGAAGCGGTCTTCATGGCCATGCTGTCCGCGCAGATGACCAACTCGGCACTCGTTGCCGCCGTGTTGCTGTATCGCGCTGTCTATTACTGGGCACCGCTGGTCGTCGCCACCGTGCTGTATCTCGCGATGGAGGCTTCGGCGAAGCGTCTGGCTGTGAAGGTGGTCGGTGAAGGTGCTGCCGCGCCGCCCGCATAGCCCTTGCAGCGAAGGGGCCGAAGGTGCTGCAGCACCTTCAAGCTGTATATTCA
The DNA here is from genome assembly GCA_903872875.1 of uncultured Variovorax sp. GTDB lineage: Bacteria > Pseudomonadota > Gammaproteobacteria > Burkholderiales > Burkholderiaceae_C > Variovorax. Next base: position 1,078 of record CAIQMJ010000079.1, on the reverse strand, counting down.
TACAGTGAACATTCAGAGCAAGCTCGCCATCCTTGCCGACGCCGCCAAGTACGACGCGTCGTGCGCATCCAGCGGTACACGCTCGCGAGATTCAGTCGGGGGCCGTGGCATCGGCTCGACCGAAGGTTCGGGCATCTGCCACAGCTACGCGCCCGACGGCCGTTGTATCTCGCTGCTGAAGATCTTGCTCACCAACTTCTGCCAGTACGACTGCCTCTACTGCGTGAACCGCGTCACGAGCAACGTGCCGCGAGCCCGTTTCACGGTCGACGAGGTCGTGGCGCTCACGCTCGATTTCTACCGGCGCAACTGCATCGAAGGCCTGTTCCTGTCGAGCGGCATCATTCGCAGCCCGGACTACACGATGGAGCAGGTGGTCGAGGTGGCCCGTGTGCTGCGCGAGGAACACGACTTTCGCGGCTACATCCATCTGAAAACCATTCCGGATGCATCGCCCGAACTGTTGCGACTCGCCGGCCGCCACGCAGATCGACTGAGCATCAACATCGAGCTGCCAACGGTGCAAGGCCTGGCCATGCTCGCGCCCGAGAAGGACGGCGTGGCAATCCGACGGTCGATGGCACGGCTGCGGGTGCACATCGACGATGCGCGTGGCGAGGCGCGCGAGGCGGCGGCCAGGCCGGCGGTGTCGATGCCGCGGGCTTCGCCGCGCCGTGCCCACGCGCCGCACTTCGCGCCGGCGGGCCAGAGCACGCAAATGATCGTCGGTGCCGATGCCACCGATGACCGCACCATCCTGTCGACCAGTGCCGACCTCTACGGTGCCTACCGGCTGCGCCGTGTGTACTACTCGGCATTCAGTCCGATCCCCGACGCGTCCGCTGCGCTGCCTTTGCGCGCGCCGCCCATGGTGCGTGAGCATCGGCTGTACCAGGCCGATTGGCTGATGCGCTTCTATGGCTTCACGCACGACGAGATCGTGCCGCCCGCATCCACTGCCGGTGCGAGCGGCATGCTGTCGCTCGAGCACGATCCCAAGCTGGCGTGGGCGTTGGCGCACCGCGAGCGCTTTCCTGTCGACCTCAATCTTGCGCCGCGCGAGATGCTGCTGCGGGTG
>CAIQMJ010000078.1 GCA_903872875.1 uncultured Variovorax sp. | reverse complement strand
GTCTTCCGCGCTTTCCGATTCGCGGGAATCGGTCGGTGAGACGAAGTTTTCAAGCAGATCGAAATCGCCGTCGTCTCCATCCGAACTCTCGAAGTCGCTGAGATTCGAGAACAGCGCCCGTCGCGTCTTTTGTCGACGGAACCAGTCGAGAGTGCAGTTCGAGAGGATGCGCTGGAACAGCATCGGCAATTCCTCCGCCGGCTTGTTTCCATAGTGCTCCGACAGCTTCATCATGCTGTCCTGCACGATGTCGAGGGCGGCTTCGTCGTCCCGCACGTGATAGACCGACCGCTTGAACGCGCGTCGTTCCACACTTTTCAGGAAATCGGACAGTTCTTTTTCGGTGGCCAAGCAGGGGGGCGTCGCGACGCAGGTGGGGGCATTCGTCGTTCTTCAGGTCGGCTCGAATTATGGCATCGCGCTGTGGCGAGCCCCGCAGTAGGGGGGTTGTGGCGCGACAGGTGTCATAATCCGCGCTGCAAGTCAAAAGGCAAACGGGTCACGGTCCGGCGGAACATCAGTCCGCCCATGGCTTTGGCCTCAAGTCCCGACGCGGTCCCACAAGGGCTGGCAAGGGGCACCCAAGGTTTTTCGTTCCCGAAAAAACACAAAGGTTCATCATGGAAATCTCCAAGGCGGAACTCGCTTCCGCGGCAGCCGCATCGGCCGGCGGCAATCAGACACAAGAACTCTCAGGCGCTGAAGTGCTGGTTAAGGCACTGCAGGCCGAAGGCGTGAACTACATCTGGGGTTACCCGGGCGGCGCCGTTCTCTACATCTACGACGCGTTCTACAAGCAGGACACCATCCAGCATGTGCTGGTGCGGCACGAGCAGGCGGCCGTGCACGCGGCTGACGGCTTTGCGCGCGCCACCGGCGAAGTCGGCGTTGCCTTGGTCACGTCGGGTCCAGGGCTTACCAATGCAGTCACTGGTATCGCCACCGCATACATGGATTCGATCCCGATGGTGATCATCGCCGGTCAGGTTCCGACGGCGGCGATCGGCCAGGATGCATTCCAAGAATGTGACACCGTCGGCATCACGCGTCCGATCGTGAAGCACAATTTCCTCGTCAAGGATCCCAAGGATCTGGCGATGACGATGAAGAAGGCCTTTCACATCGCGCGCACCGGTCGTCCGGGGCCGGTCGTGGTCGACGTGCCCAAGGACGTGTCGTTCAAGAAGGTGACCTACACGGGCTACCCCGACAAGGTCGAGATGCGCTCATACAACCCCGTGCGCAAGGGTCACGGCGGCCAGATTCGCAAGGCGCTCCAATTGTTGCTGGCGGCCAAGCGGCCTTACATCTATACCGGTGGCGGCGTGCTCTTGGGCAATGCCACGAATGAGTTGCGAACGCTGGTCGACATGCTCGGCTACCCGGTCACCCATACATTGATGGGTCTGGGTGCCTATCCTGCGAGCGATCGCAAATTCCTCGGCATGCTGGGCATGCACGGCACAGTCGAAGCCAATAACGCGATGCAGAATTGCGACGTGCTGCTGGCTGTGGGCGCGCGCTTCGATGATCGTGTCATCGGCAATCCCAAGCATTTCGCGCAGAACGAACGCAAGATCATCCATATCGACATCGATCCGTCGAGCATCTCGAAGCGCGTGAAGGTCGACATCCCGATCGTAGGTGACGTGAAGGATGTGCTGACTGAGCTGATCTCGATGATCAGGGAGGCGTCCCAGAAGCCCGATGCGGGCGCTCTGGCCGATTGGTGGAAGACCATCGAAGCCTGGCGAAGCAAGGATTGCCTGAATTACGACCGTGGCAACAGGGACGTAATCAAGCCCCAGTACGTGGTCGAGACGCTCTGGAACATGACCAAGGACGCCGATGCGTACATCACGTCGGACGTCGGTCAGCACCAGATGTGGGCCGCGCAGTACTACCGCTTCGACGAACCCCGCCGCTGGATCAATTCGGGCGGCCTGGGCACGATGGGCGTGGGCATTCCGTATGCAATGGGCATCAAGCTCGCGAAGCCGGAGTCCGAGGTGTTCACCATCACCGGCGAGGGCTCGGTGCAGATGTGCATCCAGGAATTGTCGACCTGCCTGCAATACAACACGCCGATCAAGATCTGTGCGCTGAACAATCGTTACCTGGGCATGGTGCGCCAGTGGCAGGAAATCGAATATTCCGGCCGATACAGCCACAGCTACATGGACGCATTGCCGAACTTCGTGAAGCTGGCCGAAGCATATGGTCACGTCGGCATGTTGATCGAGCGGCCGCAGGACGTCGAACCCGCGCTGCGCGAGGCTCGCAAGCTCAAGGACCGCACGGTCTTTATGGATTTCCGCACTGATCCGACCGAGAACGTCTTCCCGATGGTCAAGGCAGGAATGGGCATCACCGAGATGCTGCTGGGGTC
>CAIQMJ010000077.1 GCA_903872875.1 uncultured Variovorax sp. | reverse complement strand
GCGCGCGCCACCGCATAGGCGCGCGCCTCGCAGGTCTGCTGGTCGACGCCGTGGTTCGCGCCGGCCGACAGCGCGCTGCCCTGGCCTGTCTCGAAATACATCACGTTGTCGCCCAGCGTGCCGCGGTGCAGCGACAGCGCGGCCTCGTGCGCCTCGCGCAGCAGCGACAGGTTCACGCCGAAGCTGGTGTTCGCTTTTTCAGTGCCGGCGACCGACTGGAACACCAGGTCGACCGGTGCGCCCTGCTCGATCATCTGCACCGTGTTCGTCACGTGCGTCAGCACGCAGGACTGCGTCGGGATGCCCAGCTTGGCGATCAGCTCGTCGAGCATGTGCACCAGCCGCGTGAGCGCCGGCACGCTGTCTGTTGCCGGATTGATGCCGATCACCGCATCGCCTGCGCCATAGAGCAGGCCGTCGACCATCGACGCCGCGATGCCGCGCAGGTCGTCGGTCGGGTGGTTGGGCTGCAGCCGCACCGCCAGGTGGCCGGGCAGGCCGATGGTGTTGCGGAAGCGCGTGACCACGCGGCACTTGCGCGCGACCAAAATCAGGTCCTGGTTGCGCATCAGCTTGCTGACCGCCGCCGCCATCTCGGGCGTGATGCCGGGCGCCACGCGCGCCAGCATCGCGCTGTCGGCCGCATCGGACAGCAGCCAGTCGCGCAAGCCGCCGACCGAGAGATGCGCGATCGGCGCGAAGGCCGCGGCGTCGTGCGTGTCGACGATCAGCCGCGTGACCTCGTCGCTCTCGTACGGGATCAGCAACTCCTCCAGGAAGCGCTTGAGCGGCACCTCGGCCAGGCACATGCGCGCCGCCATGCGCTCGACCGCGGTGCCGGCCGCCAGTCCGGCGAGCAGGTCGCCCGACCTTGCGGGCGTGGCCTTGGCCATCAGCTCGCGCAGATCGGCGAACTGCCAGGTGGCATGGTCGATGGTGTGGCGGTAGGACATGGCGTCGGTTCTCCTGGGTCGGTGTGCGGCGGGAGGCGAGCGGGCGAGTGGATGGACTCAGGCGATGACGACGCGCTCGCAGGCCTTGCGCAATGCCGGCAAGCCGGGCATCTCGCGGACCTTGGCATCGGTGACGACCGCATGGATGTCGGCGGTGCGCGCGTAGGTGACCCGGCTCGCCTGCCCGATCTTGGCGTGGTCGGCCAGGATGACCACCTGCTGCGACTGCCCGGCCATCGCGCGTGCGATCGCCGCCTCGTGGTGCTCGAAACTCATGGCACCGTGCCGGGCGTGCAGCCCCACCGGCGACAGCAGCGCGACGTCGGCGCGGTAGCGATGGATTTCCTCGACCGTGCCATCGCCGTGCGTGGCCTGCGTCTTCACGTCGATGCGGCCGCCCAGCAGGATGGTTTCGTTGCGTGCGGTACGCCCTTCGTCGGCGCCCGCCAGCTTCAGCGCGATGCTCAGCGAATTGGTGATCACCGTCATCCCGCTGAGCGCGGCGATCTCTTCCGCCAGGATCGAGGTGGTGCTGCCGGCGTCGAGGAACACCGTCTGCCCCGGCAGCAGCAGCGCGACGGCGGCCTTGGCGATGGCGCGCTTCTCCTTCTGGCGAACCACCAGCCGGGTGGCGAGCGGCGGCTCGGGCTCCGGGCCGGTCGCGACGGCGCCGCCGTGGACGCGGCGCAGCACGCCTTCGCTCTCGAGTTCGAGCAGGTCGCGGCGGACCGTTTCGCGCGACACGTCCAGGTCTTGCACGATGCGGTCGACGCTGACTCGCGAAAAAGTCGCGAGCAGGTTCCGGATGCGCAGGAATCGTTCTTCTTGAAGCATGGATGGCGGTGGATGGGAAGGTCGCTCAGTGTGCCTTCTGGGCGTGTCGGCGGGTGAGAAGGTGCAAGACCAGTGCCATGCCGCCGACCACCGCCATGATGCAGGTCGAGAACGCGGCTGCCTGCGACGTGAAGCCGGCCTCGTCCAGCCGCATCACGGTGACCGAGCCCATCGACAGCGTCGGCGTGATCAGGAAGATCACCGCCGATAGCGTGACCATCGAACGCATGAAGAGGAACACCGCGATCGCCAGCAGCGTGGTGCGCAGCGCCGGCCAGTAGACGTCGCCCAGCACGCGGCCGATGCCGCCGCCGAGCACCGACGTGGCGTCTTCCAGCGCGCTCGGCACGGTGCGCATGGCGGTCGTCATGCTGACGAAACCCTGCGTGTGATAGTGGTAGTAATTGCACAGCGCCAGCAGCGCGGCGCTGCCGTAGAGCCAGCCCCAGGGCATGTCGGCCGAGTTGAAGGTGAACACGTAGGCCAGGCCGAGCACCAGGCCCGGCACGGCAACCGGCAGCGCACTCAGCAGACGCGCCGCGCGGGCCGCGTGGCCGGGCAGGCGCTGCACGCCGAAGGCCAGCAGGAACAGCAGCGCCGTGCCGGCGCCGGCGGCGATCAGCGACACGCCGATCGACGTCCACAGCGGCGCATAGCCGCCCGCAATGTCGATGTCGTAGTGCTTCAGCGTCAGGTCCAGCCGGTAGGGCCAGAGCCGGATGAAGCTCGCGATCACGACGGTGAGGATGACCGCGTAGATCGCACCCGCGATCAGCAGCGCTGCCGCGAAGAAGGCGCCGTCGCGGCCCGGCCGGCGCTTCGGCACCGGAGGCTGCGCCGATTCGGCGCCGACGCCGGCCTGTCGCCGTGCTGCCAGATGCTCGATGAAGACCGACAGCGCCGCCGGCACCAGCAGCACGATGCCGATCACCGCGCCCAGGCCGAACTTCATCTGGCCGCTCACCTGGTTGTAGATCTCGGTGGCCAGCACCTGGAAGTTGCCGCCGATCACCACCGCGTTGCCGAAGTCGGTGATGGTGACGGTGAACACCACGAAGGCCGCGCTCAGCAGCCCGTAGCGCACGCCGGGCAGCGTGATGTCGACGAACTGCCGCCACGGTGTCGCACCGAGCACCTCGGCCGCGTCGTACTGGCGCGCGTCGCCGTGGCGCAGCGCGGTGCGCAGGATCAGCACCGCCTGCGGCAGCGCGTACATCACGTCGGCGATCAGCAGGCCCCAGAAGCCGTACATCTCGAGCCGCACGCCCAGCATCTTGCCGACCACGCCGTTGCGCCCGAGCAGGAAGATCAGGCCGAGCCCCAGCACCAGCGAGGGCGCGAGCACCGGCAGCGCCATGCCGATGGCGGTGAAGCTGCGCCCCGGCATGCGGGTGCGTTCCAGCCCGTAGGCCAGCACGAAGGCCAGCAGCAGCGTGACGACCGTCGTCGAAACGCCCAGCAGCAGGCTGTTGGACAGCGCGCGCCACACGCCGGGCGTGTCGAGCAGCGCCGCGTAGTTGGCCAGGCCGACGCCGCCGCCGTCCTGCATCAGGCTGCGCCAGCCGATGCCCAGCATCGGCACGCCGAAGAACATCGCCAGCGCCGCCAGCGGCAGCCACAGGCAGGCGCGCAGCAGCCAGACGTCGGCCGGGCGCATCGGCAGCGTGCCGGCCTTCATGCGCGGACCCAGCTGCAGCCGTCGGCGTCGATCGCCAGCGAGACCGGCTGGCCGGCCGCGAGCGGCATCGCGCTGCTGGTTTCGGCCAGCAGTTCGATGCCGTGCCAGCGTACGCGCGCACGCTGGATGCTGCCCAGGAAGCTGGTGCCGAGGACCTCGCCCGTCGCGCCGTCGGGCAGGCCTGCGCCGGGCCTGAGTCCGAGCCGTTCCGGTCGCACGCACAGCAAGGCATCGGCCGCGGCCAGCCCGGCGGGCAGCGGCGGCAGCAGCGCGCCGGCAGCGAGGTGCTGTGCCGCCGAGGCCGCCAGCAGGTTGCTGTGCCCCATGAAGTCGGCCACGAAGCGGGTGGCCGGCTGCAGGTACAGCGACCGGGGGGTGCCGCGCTGCTCGATGCGGCCCTGGTTCATGCAGACGATGGTGTCGGCCATCGACATCGCCTCTTCCTGGTCGTGGGTGACCATCAGCGTCGGGATGCCGAGGCTGCGCTGCACCTCGCGCAGCTCGTGCCGCAGGTCGGCGCGCACGCGGGCGTCGAGCGCCGACAGCGGCTCGTCCAGCAGCAGCAGCGACGGATTGACCGCGAGCGCACGGGCGATCGCCACGCGCTGCTGCTGGCCGCCCGACAG
>CAIQMJ010000076.1 GCA_903872875.1 uncultured Variovorax sp. | reverse complement strand
TCGCCCACGGTGTCGGCGCGCGTGCGCAGCGATGCGAGGTCAGACCCGGCCGACGGCTCCGAGAAGCCCTGGCACCAGACCATGCGGCCCGCGGCCATCTCGGGCAGATAGCGTTGCTGCTGCTCGGGCGTGCCGAAGCGGATGATCGTCATGCCGATGAAGTTGACGTTCATGTACTGCGGGCCGCGCGGCTCGCCGGCCGCCCACAGCTCCTCGCCGATGATGAAGTGCTCCCACGGCGGCGCGGCCCGGCCGCCGTGTTCCACCGGCCAGTGCGGCACCAGCAGGCCTTGTGCCGCGAGCTTCGGGCAGAAGTCGAGCGAGAACGCGGTCTGCTCCTTCGAGCCGGGACCGTGGCGGCACAGGTCTTCCCAGTCCGGCGGCAGTTCGTCGCGCAGCAATGTGCGGACCCTGGCCCGCAACGCATCCTGTTCGGGCGACCATTCGAAATTCACGTGTTCACTCCTGGCGCTGTGCGTCCATGGGGCCGATGTGGCGGTTGACCTGCCGCATGTAGCTGACGTAGCCCATCGGCACCGGGCTGCCGCCGTGCACCGCGATCACGGCGCCGCTGGTCCAGGCCGCGGCGTCCGACACCAGGCAGGCGCACAGCGGGCCGACGTCGTCGGGCTGGCCGATGCGCTGCAGCGGCACCAGCTCGGTCTGGTGGCGGATGCGCGCCTCGGTGTTGAGCGTGGTGGCGAGTTCGTCGGTCATCACCACGCCCGGTGCGACCGCGTTCACGCGGATGCCGAGGTGGCCCCATTCGGCCGCCATGGTCAGCGTGAGGTTCTCCACGCCGGCCTTGGCCGCGCCGTAGTGGCCGGTGCGCGGGTTGGCATGCGACGCGCTGCGCGACGTGATGTTCACGATGGCGCCGCCGCCCTTCATCGCGCGGGCCGCGGCCTGCGCCGCGAAGAAGGTCCACTTGAGGTTCAGGTCGACCACGCGGTCCCATTGGTCTTCGCGGATGTCGATCAGCGCGCCGACGTCCTCGGCGCGTGCGCTGCCCGCGTTGTTGACCCAGCCGTCGATGCGGCCGAAGCGCGCGAGCGCCTGTTCGATCACGCGTGCCGTGTCGTCGCTGCGCGTCAGGTCGGCCTGAACGGCCAGCACCTGTGCGCCTTCCGCTTCGAGTTGCGACTGTGCGTGGCCCAGCGCGTCGGCCGAGCGGCCGGTGATCACCACCTGTGCGCCGCAGCGCGCCATCGCCAGGCTGATGCCGAAGCCGATGCCCTTGGCGCCGCCCGTGACGACGACGGTCTTGCCCGCGAGCGAGAACATGCCGGCCGCGCTCATTCGGGCTTGTAGCCGATCTGGCGGGCCGACCGGGCCCACATGTCCTGCTCCATGCGGATCTGCTCCGACTGCCCGGACGGCGGACCGCCCACCGGCACCACCGAGGCCTGCACCAGCCGACCGCGGATCTCCGGGTCCTTCAGCACCTCGTTGTAGGCCGCGTTGAGCCTGGCGACGATCGGGTCCGGCGTGCCGGCCGGTACCCAGATGCCGTAGGAGACCGCGAAGATCAGGTCGTTGATGCCCATGTCGGACAGCGTCGGCACCTCGGGCAGCGACGGCGAGCGCTCCTGGCCGCCATGCAGCAGCGGCCGCACCTTGCCGTCCTTGATCATCGGCAGGTAGTTGAACGGCACGTCGATCGTCATCTGGATCTCGTTGCTGATCAGCGCGGTGAGCACCTGGCCGGCGCCCTTGTACGGCACCGCCGTTGCGTCGAAGCCCAGCTTGGACTTGAGCATCTCGTTGGACAGCACCATGCTGCCAGCGGTGTACGAGTAGTTCAGCTTGCCGGGGTTCTGTTTGGCGTACTTGACGAACTCGTCCATGTTCTTCGCGGGCACGCCGCTGTTGACCATGAACATCATCCCGCCGCGCGCCAGGCAGACTACCGGCTTGAGCTGCTTCTGGATGTCGAACTTCAGGTCCTTCAGCAGCACCGGCGTGAGGCTGCCGCCGCCCAGGAAGATCATGGTGTAGCCATCGGGCGCGGCGGCGGCGGTGTATTCGGCGCCGATCAGCGCCGCGGCACCGGGGCGGTTCTCCACGAACACCGGCTGCTTGAGTACCGCGCCCAGCTTTTCCGCGAAGGAGCGCGCCATCGCATCGGAGCCGCCGGCACCGAAGGGCACGACCATCTTGATCGGTCGGGTGGGGAAGTCGTTGGCTTGCGCGAAGGCCGGCTGCGCTGCTGCCGCAGCGAGCGCCATTGCCGCGGTGGCGGCCCGGGTCAGCCAGCTGCGGCGCCGTGTCGGCGCC
>CAIQMJ010000075.1 GCA_903872875.1 uncultured Variovorax sp. | reverse complement strand
GTTCGAGCACATCCTCGAAATGACCGGGCAACATGTGGCAGTCGACGGCGGCGACGCCGAGCGCGCCGCATGGATGGCGAATCACCTGGCGTTGCACGAGGCGCCGCAGGGCGAGCAGGAACTGCCGCTGCCGGGCTGCCAGGTGATCCGAAGCACCAAGAACCGCACGCCCGACGGCGGGCTGGTCTGCGTCTACCAGGACATCAGCGAGAAGAAACGCTATGTCGCCGACATCGTCGAGAGCACCGCGCAGCTGCAGGCGACGCTGGACGCACTGCCCGATCTGCTGCTGGAGGTCGGTCTCGATGGCCGATGCCATGGCTACCACTCGCCGCGCATTCCGCTGCCCGCCATCGAGGTCGAGGACCCGGTCGGGCGGCTGCTCACCGACCTGTTGCCGGCCGATGCGGCCGCCGAAGTGATGGCCGCGCTGCGCGAGGCCTACGCCACCGGCTATTCGAAGGGCCGCCAGTTCGAGCGCCGCGGCTCGCGCGACAAGGCGTGGTTCGAGATATCGATCTCCCGCAAGAGCGGCTCCCACGGCATGGAAGCGCGCTTCATCGTGATCCTGCGCAACATCACCGAAAGCAAGCTCGCGGCACGCGAAATCGAGAATCTGGCCTTCTACGACATCCTCACCGGCCTGCCGAACCGGCGGTTGCTGCTCGACCGGCTCCAGCAGGCGATCAACGCCAACGTGCGGCGCTCGCGCCAGGGCGCGGTGCTCTTCCTGGACCTCGACAATTTCAAGACGCTCAACGACGCGCTCGGCCACGACATGGGCGACGTGCTGCTCAAGCAGGTGGCGGAGCGGCTGAAGTCCTGTCTGCGCGAAGGCGACACCGTCGCCCGGCTCGGCGGCGACGAATTCGTGGTGATGCTGGAAGAACTCAGCATCGAGACGGCGCTGGCCTCGATGCAGACGGAGGCCATGGGCGAAGCCATCCTCGCGCGCCTGAACCGGCCGTACATGCTGGCCGGCCAGCAGTACCACAACACCTGCAGCATCGGCGCAGCGCTGTTCAACGCCGAACAACGCTCGATGGAAGAGGTGCTCAAGCAGGCCGACATCGCGATGTACTACGCCAAGACAGCAGGCGGCAATGCGATGCGCTTCTTCGAATCGGGCATGCAGACCACCATCACGGCACGCGCGACGCTCGAGAACGAACTGCATGCCGCGCTGGCCAACGAACAGTTCACGCTGTATTACCAAAGCCAGGTGCGCGCCGACGGCGTCATCGTCGGCGCCGAGGTACTGATTCGCTGGCAGCATCCGAAACGCGGCCTGGTGCAGCCGGTGGGCTTCATCGACCTGGCCGAGGAAACCGGCCTCATCACGCCCATCGGGCTCTGGGTGCTGGAAACCGCCTGCCGTCAGCTCGCACAATGGAGCCGCCATCCGCAGCGGCGCGACCTGCAGTTGTCGGTCAACGTGAGCGCCCGCCAGTTCCGCCGGGACGATTTCGTCGACCAGATACGGAACGTGCTGGAACGCACCGGCGCCGATCCGACCAAGCTCAAGCTCGAACTCACCGAAAGCCTGCTGCAGGAAAAGGTGGCCGACACGATCGTCAAGATGAACGAACTCGCGGCCACCGGCATCCGCTTCTCGATGGACGACTTCGGAACGGGCTACTCCTCGCTCTCCTACATGACCCAGCTTCCGCTCGACCAGATCAAGGTCGACAAGTTCTTCGTGCACAGCATCGGCTTCAATCCGAAGGTCGAACTCATCATCCAGACCATCATCGGCATGGCCCACAACCTGGAACTGGAAATCGTCGCCGAAGGGGTCGAGACGCATGCACAGCGCGAATTCCTGGAACGGCACGGTTGCTCGCTGTGCCAGGGCTATCTGTTCGGCAGGCCGATGCCCCTGTCCGCCTTCGAGGCGCAGTTGAACGGCGAAACGGTGGGGTGACGTCAGGCCGCAGTGGCATCGCGCGATGACAATGCGGGTGACGAGCCCAGCAGACGCCACACACCACACCATGGAACCCACGCAAGACTTCGCCGATCTGCAGCATCCGGCGCCGCTGGACACGGCGCTTGCGACGCTCCTGATGCAGCACGGCGCCTCCGCCGTCTGCATCTACGACGCGCAGGACCGCGTGATCCGCTGGAACGCCCGCTACCTCGAGTTCTTCCCGGAAGTGAAGTCGATCATCCGGGTCGGCCTGCCCTTCATCGAGACGGTGAAGCCGTTCCTGGCGGTTCAGCATCCGCAGGCGCCCGCACATGAGTTCCCGGCCGCGATCGACAGTGCCATTCACCGGCACCGGACCGATGAAGGGCCGCTGCGGTACCAGCGTGCCGATGGCCGCTGGGTCGAGCTGCGGATGTTCCCGCAGCCCGACGGTTCGCGCATCAAGCTGTGGCAGGACGTCACCGCCGAACTCGGACCGGGCACCGACGGCAGTCAACTGCTGGGCCTGATGACCGTCGTGAACGTCGGGCTGACGCTGCACGACGCGGACGGCAAGCTGCTCTACATCAACTCCAGGTTCTTCTCGGAAAACTTCCTGGGACTGATCACCGCGGGACCCGACATCAAGCTGCGCCACGAGCGCGGCGACTATTGGCGCCGGTTCGAGGAAATCTTCGAGGAGAGCCCCGATTACAGCGCGCTGCGGACCGACAGCGGCTACGGCCCCTTGAAGACGCCGGTGATCCTGCGCGCGAAGACCGGCAAGTTCTATCGCATCCAGGAGCAGCTGTGGAACGATGGCATCGCCTCGGTCTGGACCAACGTGACCGAGCTGATGACGCGGGAGAACGCGCTCAAGTCCGCACATGCCGAGCTGATGGTGCTGAACAACCGCCTTCTCGACATGGCGGAACACGATGCACTGACCGGCATGCCCAACCGCCGCCGCTTCAATGCGGCGCTGGCCGAGGCGCAGGCTCTCGTGCGCAACGGCGCGCCGTGCGCGGTGGGGTTGCTCGACCTGGACCACTTCAAATCGGTGAACGACCGCTTCGGCCACGAGGCCGGTGACGCGGTGCTGGTCGAGATGGCGAAGCGGCTCAATGTGGCGATGGAACCCGGCGACGTGCTGGCGCGCCTCGGTGGCGAGGAGTTCGGCATCATCTTCCGGCGTGCCACGTTGCCGGAGGCAACCGCCGCGGCCCACAAGCTCAACGCGGCGCTCAGCAGGCAGGCCTTCGCGATCGGGAGTGCTTCGGTCACGCTGACCTGCTCGATCGGCCTCGCCGCGCTCACCGTGCTGCGCGAACCGACAGTCTCTCTGCGACAGGCCGACATGGCGCTCTACGAAGCCAAGAACGCCGGTCGCAACCGGGTCCTGGCCGAGCGGTCGGCGGAGGTCGCGGCCCCGCCCGACGCCCTCGAAGAGCAGGACATCGGTACCGAGCTGGTCGCGGCGCTGCAGGAGGACAGCGGCCTCGATGCCGCACAGCTGCGCGCGAAATACGAGAACGCACACGGCGAACACCCCACGATCACGCGCGAGATGTGGGCACGGGCGCTGGCCGAACGCCGCACGCTCGATCACTACTGGGGCTGGGTCGACTACCGCGTGAGCCTGGCGCTCGACGAAGCCGAGACGCCCTGAGGCGCGCTCAGACGAAGCCGGCCAGCACCGCCTTGCCCCGCGCCCGGCCGCTCTCGACCAGCGCATGGGCGCGCCGCAGATTGGCCGCATTGATCGTGCCGAAGTCCTCGCCCAGCGTGGTCTTCAGCACACCCTGGTCGACCAGCGCCGACACGCGTTCGAGCAGTTCATGCTGGCGCTGCATGTCGGGTGTCTCGAAGCTCGAGCGCGTGAACATCAGCTCCCAGTGCAGCGACAGGCTCTTGGACTTCAACGGCCGCGCATCGAGCACCGCCGGGTCGTCGATCAACGCGAACCGGCCCTGCGGCTTCAGCGCCTCGATCAGTTGGGTGTAGTGCCGATCGGTCTGCGTGAGACTCGCGACCATGTCGACGGGTGGCAAGCCGTTGCTCGCGAGCTCCGCAGCCAGCGGCCGGCTGTGGTCCAGCACATGATGCGCACCCAGCTCACGCACCCAGTCGACGGTTTCGGGCCGTGAGGCGGTTCCGATCACCGTGAGCCGAGTGAGCTGTCGCGCCAGCTGCGTGAGCATCGAGCCGACACCCCCGGCCGCGCCGACGATCAGCAGGCTCTGGCCCGCACCGCCGCCTTCTGGCACGCCGAGCCGGTCGAACAGCAGTTCCCAGGCGGTGATGGCGGTCAATGGCAACGCAGCCGCAGCAGCATCGCCCAGGGTCTTCGGCTTGTGGCCGACGATGCGTTCGTCCACCAGCTGGTATTCGCTGTTGCTGCCCGGACGCTTGATCGAGCCCGCATAGAACACCGCATCGCCAGCCTTGAACAGCGTCACGTCGGCGCCGACCGCCTGAACGACGCCGACGGCGTCCCAGCCCAGCACGCGGGGTTCCGTCGTGGCGGCGTTCGCGCGGATCTTGGTATCGACCGGATTGACCGACACCGCATGCACCTGCACCAGCAGGTCGCGCGGCCCGGGCAGCGGCATCGGCAGGTCGATGTCGACGAGCGACTGCGGGTCGTCGATCGACAGTCCGTGGCGGGTATAGGCAATGGCTTTCATGGGATCTCCTTCAGGTGTGTCCGATGCGATGTTCCGCCGAACCCGTCTTTGCCGAAAGACGGAAAATCGGACAACACTTTCTCTCCCATGGTGAAGATGATCCGGCTTGACGATCTCTCGCTCTTCGTTCGAGTCGCGGCGCTCGGCAGCTTTTCGGAGGCGGCGCGCGAGGCAGATCTCCTGCCCGGCCAGGTCAGCGCCGCAGTCCAGCGGCTGGAGCGCGAGCTGGACGTGCGCCTGTTCGCGCGCTCTACGCAGGGCATGCGCCCGACGGCCAAGGGCCAGCGCTGCCTGCCGCACGCACAGGAATCGCTGGCCGCGTTGCGCGAAGGCCGCGCATCGTCTACAAGTCCTGGCTCGATGTGAGCGAAGACGTACGCACCGGATGCCTGGTGCCGCTGCTCGAGCAGTTCGAAGGCGAGTCGACGCCGCTGCATCTGGTCTGCCCGCACCGCAAGCAGTTCTCGCCCGCGGTGCAGCAATTGCACCGCCTGCTGCGCCAGCGCTGCGACACGCTGGCTGGCAACCTGCCGACAGCCACGGCGCCAAGGGCGCACTGAAACGCCGAAAACCCAGGGCTTGGCTGCGCGCTCAGGCCGGCTGCGGTGCGCCCGCAACCGCTTCGGGCAACAGCTTCTCGATGGCCGCGAGGTCGACCTCGTCGATCTGCGAGGGTTCCATGTTCTGGCGTGCGAACTCATGCCAGAGGTCGCTTCGGAGGAAGTAACGGAACAGTTCGATGTCGAGGTGTCGGTCGCGGCACATGAAGGCCATGATCCGCAGCGACTCCGAAAGCGTCTTGGGCGCCTTGTACGGCCGGTCGGCGGCGGTCAGGGCCTCGAAGACATCGGCCACCGTCATCACGCGATCGAACACCGTGAGCCGGTCGGCCGCGAGCCGGCGCGGGTAGCCGCCACCGTCCATCTTCTCGTGGTGCGTGGCCGCAATTTCGGGCACCTGCGCCAGGTGCGGCGGCCAGGGCAGATTCTTCAGCATCACGTAGGTCTGCACCACGTGGTCGTTGATCTTGAAGCGGTCTTCGTCGGTCAGCGTGCCGCGGCGGATCGACAGGTTGTGCAGTTCGCCCATGTTCTGCTGCACCGGCGGCAACGCCATGTCGAAGCCGTAGCGGTTACGCGGATCACCCTTCTCGACCGGCGGCCGGTTGTCTCCCCAGGTCACGACATGGTCAGGCCGGTCGGCCAGCAGCCGCTCGACCGCTGGCAGCGGCCGGCCGACCTCGCCACGCGCGCGGCTCTGCTGCCGCAACTCGCCGACCGACAAGCCGAGCCGGTCGTCGAAATGGCGCGTCCAGATCTGTGCGCCGATCGCGTGCAGACGCTCGACGGTCTCGTCCGCCAGGAATTCGCCGCCGATATTGCAGCGCGCGACGAAGGCGAAATCGTCGTGCAGCTTCTGCTGGAGCGCATGCAGATGCACGAGCGATTCCGGCTCCGGCATGCCGCCGAGCAGGCGCCGCAGATGCGCGACTTCCGCATCGCGCCACAGCACCTCGAAGCGCGTGCGCACCTCGTGGATGCGGTTGTAGATCAGTTCGAGCTTGGTCGCCTTGTCGACGATGTGCTCGGGGCTCGTGACTTTGCCGCAGTCGTGCAGCCAGGCCCCGAGATAGAAGGCGTAGCGCTCGTCGGTGCTCATCGCGAAGTCGCGGTACGGCCCCTCCTTGTCGTCGTGCATGCGCTCGACCATCCGCATGGCGAGCGCCGGCACGCGCTCGCAATGGCCACCGGTGTAGGGGCTCTTGGCATCGATGGCATCGGCCATCAGCCGGATCACCGCGTCCAACAGCTTCTGCTGCGCGTCGACCAGCTGGCGGGTCTCGATCGACACGGCCAGCATGCCCGACAGCCGCTCGGTGAACTCGCCGAAGGACGCGTCGGCATGGGCCTGGTCGTCGCTGTGCTGAAGCACCAGCAGGCCCTGCAGCTGGCCGTTGCGCCCGCGCAATGCGAGCTCGACCTGCCGCTGGCCGGGCGCGGCGTCGAGCGTCCAGCGCTCGGCCTGCATACCGCTGCCGCGCGTCAGGCGCGCCGGCAGCCCGTCCAGCGCGGTCCCGGCCTGCGCGGCGCGCACCATCGTGTCGTCGGCATGCTGCCAGAGGTACACGGCACCGGC
>CAIQMJ010000074.1 GCA_903872875.1 uncultured Variovorax sp. | reverse complement strand
TGGCAGATCCGCTGCATACCGGCCCCAGAGTCATCCCCGCGGATGCACCCCTCGGCGCGAGCGTCGAGGGCATCGACCTCTCCAAGCCACTCGACGACCGCGCCTTCGGCCTCGTCGAGTCCGCGCTGCACGCGCACCAGGTCATCGTGTGCCCGCACCAGAACCTCGATGATCGCCAGCAGAAGGAGTTCAGTCTCCGCTTCGGCGACACCCTGGACATTCACGCACTGCTTCAGTTCGCGAAGCCCGGGCATCCAGAGGTCTATGTGCTGAGCAACAAGATCGTGGACGGCAAGCCGGTCGGCGCGGCCGACGCTGCGCAGTACTGGCACACGGATCTTTCCTATACCGCGCATCCGAGCCGGGTGTCGATCCTCTATGCCATCGAAGTTCCGTTCGACGAGACAGGTCCGCTTGGCGACACCGAGTTCGCGTCTGCGACGCTGGCATACGACGCCTTGTCGCCAGAGCTCAAGGCCAGGCTCGAAGGCAAGCGCGCCGTCCATCTGGCGCAGAAGCCGAAGAAGAGCACCACGTCGCATTTCACAAAGCCGATCGCGGAAGAAACCCAGGCGCGGCTGACGGCCGTATCGCACCCGGTGGTGCGAACGCATCCATTCACAGGCCAGAAGTGCCTGTACGTCAACGAAGGCTTCACGCTCTACATCGAAGGCATGGATCGTGCTGAAAGCGATGCATTGCTCGAAGAGCTTTTCGCGCACATGACCGAGCCGCGATTCATCTACGTCCACAAGTGGTCGGTCGGCGACGTGCTGATCTGGGACAACTGTTCGACCATCCACCAGGGTGTGCCCAACTATGGCCGTCACCAGCCCAGGCTCATGTACAGAACGATCGTCAAGGGCAGCGTCCCTTTCTGACCGCACGACCTCTCGCGAACATCCCTGGAGTCCTCCATGAACAAGACCCTGCTTCCTGCACTTCGCCGCCTTCGGCTGCATGGCCTGCTGCCCGCCATGCTGGGCCTCCTGAGCGCGCTGACGGCGCCGTCCGCCTTCGCTCAGGCGAGCAGCTACCCGGAGCGCCCCGTGCGCCTTGTCGTTCCGTTCGCGGCTGGCGGCGCAGTCGACATCGTTGCCCGCGTGATAGCACAGCAGGCCGCGCTCGAGCTCGGCCAGCCGCTGGTGATCGACAACCGCGGTGGCGCTGGCGGGGCGATCGGCGCCGCGGCCGTCGCCAAGGCCACGCCCGACGGTTACACGATCCTCATGGGTACATCGAGCACGCATGGCACGAACTCGGCAACGATGAAGAACCTGCCCTACGACCCGATCCGCGACTTTGCGCCGGTGGCGGAACTGGTCTCGATGCCTTTCATCCTCGTTGCCAATCCGGCGTTGCCCGTCTTCGGCGTGGGCGAACTCCTGCAATATGCACGGAGTCACCCAGGCCAGCTGACCTTCGCTTCCTGGGGACAAGGTAGCTCGAACCATCTGGCGACCGAACTCTTCATGTCGATGGCCAACATCAACATGACCCATATCGCGTACAAGGGGGCGAGCCCGGCCATGATGGATGTGATCAGCGGTCAGGTGGACCTGACGTTCGACACCTTCGCTTCTTCCAACCCCTACCTCGAAGGGAAGAAGGTGAAGTTGCTAGCAACTGGCGGGATGAAGCGCGCCAAGGACCACGAAACGACGCCGACCATCGGCGAGTCGGGCGTGCCGGGCTATTCCGCCGGCACCTGGTTCGCCATATTCGCCCCGACAGGAACGCCATCCGCCGCCATCGCTCGGCTGCAGGCCGCATTCACCAAGGCGACGGAAAATCCCGAGGTCCGCGCTCGATTCGCTTCGATGGGGATCGTTCCCGCCGCGGCCGGGCCGGAGGAATTGCGCAAGACCGTCGTCTCCGAGATCGAGAAATGGAAGACCGTGGTGCGCGACAGGGGCCTGACCTTCGAGTAACGCCGGGCAGGCTCATCGACTTGCTCAGCCGGTGCAGGACGCCGCACGCGCCGCCGCGTACTCCACCTGCGTCGCCGCCACGATCTCGGCCACGCTGCCCAGCGAACGCACGCCCGACACGCTGTGGCCCGCGCTCCAGATGTCCTTCCAGCGCTGCGCCTCGGTGCCTGATGCGCCGAACAGCCGCGCCGCGCCTTCCGCGCCGAGGCCTTCGGGCAGCGCCTTCGGATCGAGCCCGGCCGCGCGCACCGAAGCCTCGAGCATGTTCGCCGGCAGGCCGGTGAATGCATCGCTCAGCAGGACGTCGTCGAACTCGGACGCGACCAGCATCCGCTTGTAGGCCGGCGGGGCAAGGCTCTCGTCCGCGG
>CAIQMJ010000073.1 GCA_903872875.1 uncultured Variovorax sp. | reverse complement strand
TGAGCGCATTCCTCGGGACGGGAGGCGCCGTTTGGCGGCGACAATGCGGGCCGGCCGTGAACATGCAAAAGCCCACCTCCTCCCGCCTGATCCGCTTCAACAAACCCTATGGCGTGCTGAGCCAGTTCCAGCCCGAAGGCCGCTGGCGGGGGCTGAAGGATTTCATCGACGTGCCGCAGGTCTATGCCGCCGGCCGGCTCGACGCCGACAGCGAAGGGCTGTTGCTGCTCACCAATGACGGCGCCCTTCAGGCCCGCATTGCCGATCCGCGTTTCAAGATGGCGAAGACCTATTGGGTGCAGGTCGAAGGCCTACCCGATGAGGCGGCGCTGGCGGCATTGCGCCAAGGTGTGATGCTGAACGACGGCGTCACCCAGCCTGCCCAGGCCCTGCTGCTGCCGCAGCCGCCGGCCATCTGGGATCGCGAGCCGCCGATCCGGGCTCGCCGGAACATCCCGACCGCGTGGCTGGAGCTGACGATCCGCGAAGGGCGCAACCGGCAGGTACGGCGCATGACCGCGGCTGTCGGCTACCCCACCTTGCGGCTGATCCGTGCCGCCATCGGGCCCTACACGCTCGCCGGTCTCCCGACCGGCGCCTGGCTGGATGCCGAATCGTAGGCAGCGGGTGTCGCCGCTGACGGCGATCAGGGCAGCAGCTCGAACTTCAGCTCGGTCAGCGGCGTCACCTTCTCGTCGCGTGTGAGCTTGTACTCGGTGTTCGGGCCGAGCCACTTGGCCCATAGCCTGTCGATCTCGCCCGCCTTGTCCAGCGCAACCAGCGCGGCGTTCACCTTGGCGAGCAGCACGGGCTCGTCCTTCTTCATGCCGATGCCGATAGGCTGCAGCACCATCGGGTCGGCGATCATCTTGAGGGCGGTGCCTTCGGTCTTCGACTGGTTGACCAGCTTGGTGATGGTCATGGTGTTCGCGACCATGCCGACCGATTTGTTCTGCTGCACCGCCATGTAGGCCGATCCGGTGTCCTGGAAGGTCACTGGCTCGGAGCCGTTCATCTTGATCGACAGTTCCGAGGTCGAGCCCTTGGTCGAGCTCAGGCGCTTGCCCTTGAAGTCGGCCTTGGTGGTGCCCGGGTCCGACGCCTTCACGGCCAGCATCTCCTTGGCGACGTAGTACGGATCGCTGAACTGGATCTGCTCGCCGCGGCTCTTGGTGTAGGCCAGGTTGGCCACGGTCACGTCGACGCGGCCGAGCTTGACCTCGGGCACGCGCGCCTCGACCGACAGCGGCGTGACCTTCGCCGCGACGCCGAGCTGCTTCGCCAGGGCGTTGCACAGGTCGACGTCGAAGCCGACCATCTCGCGCGTCTTGGGATCGGGTGCGGCGAAGGGCGGCACGTCGGCGAAGGTGCCGCACTTGAGTTCCTTGCGCTGGCTGATGTCCTGCCACTGGTCGGCATGGGCGCCCATGGACAGCGCCAGCAGGCCTGCGACGACCGTCAGGCGAAGCGGTGAAATCGAGATCGACATGGTGAGCTCCTGAAGAAGAAATGAAAGCGAAGAGGACGGGTGGATTCAGTGCGAGCGCAGGTCCGACAGGAAGCGCTGCGCGCGCGGATGCTGCGGGCTGTCGAAGAAGGTGTCGGGCTCGGCCATCTCGAGGATCTGGCCTGCGTCCATGAACCAGACCTGATCGGCCACTTCGCGCGCGAAGCCCATCTCGTGGGTCACGCACATCATGGTCATGCCGTCGTCGGCCAGGCCGCGCATCACCTGCAGCACCTCGCCGACCATCTCGGGGTCGAGGGCGCTGGTGGGCTCGTCGAACAGCAT
>CAIQMJ010000072.1 GCA_903872875.1 uncultured Variovorax sp. | reverse complement strand
GTCGGCGGCACCATGGACGAGCACATATCCCGGGTCGAGGAGATGTTCTCGGCGGCCAAGGCCGAGTTCAAACACCTTGAGTTCTACTACTTCCACAACTGCGTGTACGACTACATGTGGAAGAACAACAAGCGCCGCTTCTCCGAGAAGTTCGCGACGTGGGACATCCTGCGCAAGTACAACAAGGACTACAAGCTCATCTTCGTCGGCGACGCGACCATGAGCCCGTACGAGATCCTGCAGCCCGGTGGCAGTGTCGAATACAACAACGAGGAAGCCGGCGCCGAATGGCTGCAGCGCCTCACGCATGCCTTTCCGAAATTCGCCTGGATCAACCCCGAGCCGCAGGGCGTGTGGCAGTACCGCCAGAGCATCTCTGTGGTGCAGCAACTGATGTCGCAACGCATGTACCCGCTGACCCTCAAGGGCCTCGAGGACGCGATGCGCATGCTGTCCAAGTAGGACGCGGGTAGGACGGCTTCCCGACTTTTCCCCACGCATCCGTGGGGCTCCGCTGATGGCGCATGCCTTGCTGTCAGAATGCCCCGATGCTCAGGGTGGCTCCCATTTTTTCGCCGGCTTGGAAGCCGGCGTTGTTTTTTGCATGCGTCCTTCTGCTGCAGGGATGCAGCCTGCTGCCGCATCGCAATGCCGAGGACGACAGCGCCGGCGCGCATCCGGTGGCTGGCGCCACGGCGTCGTCGACCAACGACACGGCCGATGGAAAGAAGCGCGACGCCTTCACGATCGAAGTCCACGGACCCGACAGCGTGCGCGAATACCTGACGCTGCACCTCGAACTCCAGCGCTACCGGCAGATTCCCGACCTGGGTGCGACCGAACTCTCGCGGCTGATGGTCGCAGCCGAGACGAATGCGCGCGAACTCATGGGCACGCTCGGCTACTTCGCACCGACGCTCACGCTCGACCTCAAGGAGACGCCCGACAGCGACAAGGCGCCGCGCGAAATCATCGTGACGGTCGAGCCTGGCGAACTCACGCGGGTGGCGAAGGCCGAGATCAACTTCAGCGGACCGATCGAGAACGAGCCGGCAGCGAACTCGCGGCGCGACGCGGTGCGCAACGCATGGTCGCTGCAACCCGGCCAGCCCTTCACGCAGAACGCATGGGACAACGCCAAGGCGGTCGGGCTGCGCAACCTGACGTCGCAGCGCTTCGCGACCGCCAGCATCGTGACCAGCCGCGCCGAGGTCGATGCCGACAAGAACACCGCGCAACTCAGCATCAGCTACCAATCCGGTCCAGCCTACCGCTTCGGTGTGCTGAAGGTCAACGGCAGCCAGCGCTACGACCCCGACGCCGCACGCCGCATCGCGCGCGTGCCGACCGGCGAGAACTACGACCAGCAGAAGCTGCTCGACGCCCAGGCGCGCCTGGCGAGCAGCGGTTACTACGACTCGGTCTTCCTCACGCTCGACACGGCGGCCGACGAGCCGCAGGCCGCCCCCGTGATCGCGCAGGTGCGCGAGGCGCCGCTGCAGAAGGTGGTGCTGGGCGTCGGCTTCACCACCGACAGCGGACCACGGTTTTCGGTCGACCACATCCACAACCAGATACCGCTGCTGGACTGGCGTGCCGTGTCGAAGCTGTCGGTCGATCGTGAGACGCAGTCGCTCGGCACCGAATGGAATTCGGTTCCCGACGACGGCAGCTGGCGCTGGGTCAGTTCCGGCCTGGTGAAGCGTGAGACAGCAGGCAGCTACGACGTCGACAGCGGTCGCTTGCGGGGCGGCCGCAGCAAGGCCGACGACCACATCGACCGCGGCTACTACCTTCAGTACGACTACGCGAAGAACGTCGGCGACGGCGCGCCGCCATCGGCCGCCGCGTTGAGCGTCAACTGGGGCTGGACCGCACGCTACTTCGACGACGCGGCCGCGCCGACACGCGGCTACGGCCTGGCCGTCGAACTCGGCACCGGCTACACGCTGATCGGCGAGCGGTTGCCCTTCGCACGCACCTATGCGCGCTGGCTCGGCATCGTGCCGCTGTGGACCGTCGAGACCACCGACGGCAGCCAGGCCCGCCGCAGCCGCCTGCAATTGCGCGCCGAAGGCGGCGCGGTAACGGCCAAGGACGCCGCGCAGATCCCGTCGACGCTGATGTTCCTGACCGGCGGCGACACCACGGTGCGCGGCTACAGCTACCGCCAGATCGGCACCGAACGCGCGGACGGCTCGATCGTGGCCGGCCGCTACCTCGGCGTGGCCAGCGCCGAGTGGCAGCGCCCCTTCGTCTGGAACGGCAAGCTCACCGAATGGGAGAGCGCGGTGTTCGTCGATGCCGGCGCGGTGGCCGACAACCCGAACGAGTTCAAGACCAAGGTCGGCGTCGGCGTCGGCGCACGTTGGCGCAGCCCGGTCGGGCCGGTACAGGCCGACGTGGCCTATGGCGTCGACACCAAGAAAGTCCGGCTGCACCTGCGCCTGGGCTTCACCTTCTGACCGCGCACCGCATGAAGACCGAGACGACGCCCCCCGCAACCACCCCGCCAGCGCCCGTTCGCCGGTCGCGGCTGCGCAGGCTGTTGCGCGCGCTCGGCTGGACGCTGCTGGCGCTGGTGCTGTTGGCCGGCGTGCTCGTGGGCGGCACGTGGTGGTGGCTCGGGTCCGACCAGTCGCTCGCCTTCACGCTGGCGCGCGCGGCACGCTACCTGCCTGCGGGGCAGACGCTGGAGAGCCGCGACGTACACGGTTCGTTGCGCCGCGGCGGCCGCATCGGCTGGCTGCGCTACCAGAGCCCGGCGCTGTCGATCGAGGTGAAGGGCGCCGACATCGGCTGGCAGCTCGAGCCCCTGCTCAAGCGCAAGGTCGAGCTCGGCGAGATTCATGCGGCCGAGGTGCTGATCGAGCGCCGCGGCCCGGCCGAGGACAAACCGTTGCAGCCGCTGGAACCGATCGTGCTGCCGGTAGAGGTCGACCTGCCGTTCCGCATCGACCGGATCCGCTGGGCCGGTCCGCCGCCGCTCGAAGCGACGAAGCTCGAAGGGCGTTACCGCTACACCGATGCACACCACCTGCTGGACCTGAAAGGCGTCGACGTCGCCGACGGGCACTACAGCGGCAACGTGAAGCTGCAAGGTCCGGCCCCGATGGCGATCGAGGCCGCGCTCGCCGGCCGCGTGCAGGCGCCGCTGACCGAGGCACGCCGCATCGAGGTCATCGGCAACGCCACCGCCAAGGGCACGCTCGCCGGCAGCGATGCGCGGCTCGAGGTCGCGGCCGACCTGAAGCCGGCCGAGACCGGCGCGGCCGCACCGGTGCGGGCGCAACTGCAGGCCCATCTCGCGCCCTGGCTGCCGCAACCGGTGATCGATGCCAGGGCCGATCTGCAGAACGTGAACCTTGCCAGCCTCCTGCCCACGGCACCCACGACGCAACTCAGCGGCCAGGTGCTGGCCGGTCCGGGTGCCGCGGGCAGCGGCATCGCCTGGCAGGCCAGCGCCGACATCCGCAATGCGCTGCCCGGGCCGTGGGACACCGGCAAACTGCCGGTCGAGCAGGTCCAGGGCCGCGCGCAGTTCGACGGCGACAGCACCTGGACCGTGCCCGCAGCCACCGTGCGTGCCGGCGGCGGCCGCATCGATGCCTCGGGCCAATGGCGCCCTGCACCGTCGCCGTGGCAAGGCCAGGTGACCGTGCGCAACGTGCGCCCCGGCGACCTGCATACGCAACTTGCCGGCGCACCGGTGAGCGGGCGTGCGACCGTCGAGCAGCGCGACGAAGCCGTGATCTTCGACGTCGACCTGCAGGCGCAGGGTGGCGCGGGCAGCCCGGCGCTGCAGGGCGTGAAGCTCGAACGCGCCCTCGCGCAGGGGCAGTGGAAGAACCAGGTGCTGGACCTGCGCACGCTGCGCATCGACGCGGCGCGCACCCAGATCGACGGCACGCTGCAACTGCGCATGGCCGAGCAGGCCGGCAGCGGCAACCTGCGCGCGGTGCTGCCGGGCGGCAGTGCCAAGGTGCAGGGCCGCATCGCACCGGCGCAGGGCGGCGGCGAAATCCAGGCCACCGTGGCCGATGCCGCCTTGCTGCAACGCTGGATCGAAGGCCTTCCCGGCCTGTCCAAGGTCTTCGCCGGAACTTCGGTACAGGGCAGTGCGCAGGTCGACGCACGCTGGCAAGGGGGCTGGCAGTCGGTGCAGCGCCGGTTGCAGAACGCGTCGGCGCCCGCCGCCCGCGGCACGGTCGAGCCGACGCTGCAGGCCACCATCAGCGCGCCGCGTCTCGACCTGCGCCTGCCCGCCCCCCCGGGCGCCAACGCAAGCGCCAGCATGGCGCCGACCGCAGCGAGCAACCCCGTCCAGCTGCGCGGCCTGCGCGCCGAGATCGGCGGCAGCCTGGCGCAGGCGACGCTGGCGCTG
>CAIQMJ010000071.1 GCA_903872875.1 uncultured Variovorax sp. | reverse complement strand
GTCCGTGAACGTGCTGATGACCTTACCGGAGTTTCCGTGGACACCACCCTGCCTGAACAGTCTTCCCCCGCATCCGTGTCTTTCGCCGAAGCCTTCCGCTTCTGGCTCAAGCTGGGCCTTGTCAGCTTCGGCGGCCCAGCCGGACAGATCGCCATCATGCATACCGAGCTGGTCGAGCGCCGCCGGTGGATCAGCGAGAAGCGCTTCCTGCATGCACTCAACTACTGCATGCTCCTGCCTGGCCCGGAGGCGCAGCAGCTCGCCACCTACATCGGCTGGTTGATGCACCGCACACCCGGCGGCATCGTGGCGGGTGCGCTGTTCGTGCTGCCCTCGCTCTGCATCCTCATCGCACTGTCGTGGATCTACATGCGGTTCGGCCACGTACCGGCTGTGGAAGGCGTGTTCTACGGCATCAAGCCGGCCGTGGCGGCGCTGGTGCTTCATGCGGCTCATCGCATTGGCGGGCGGGCGCTGAAGAACCGCTGGATGTGGGGCATCGCAGCCGCGTCCTTCATTGCCATCTTTGCCTTTGACACGCCCTTTCCAGTCATCGTCGCGCTGGCCGCATTGATCGGCTATCTCGGCTCGCGCTGGGTACCTGGCGTGTTTGCACTCGGGGGCGGACACGGCGCTGCAGCCAAGCGCCACGGCACTGCGCTGATCGACGACGACACACCCACGCCCGCGCATGCCCGCTGGTCGCGCGTCTTCCTGGCGAAGGTGATCGGGGTGGGCCTCGGCGTGTGGCTTCTTGCAATGGCCGGGCTGGTGGCGTTCCGTGGGCTCGACGGCACGCTGGCGCAGATGGGCATCTTCTTCACCAAGGCGGCGCTGCTGACCTTCGGCGGGGCCTACGCCGTGCTGCCTTACGTGTACCAGGGCGCGGTCGAACAGCATCACTGGCTTTCCGGCCCGCAGATGATGGACGGCCTGGCCTTGGGCGAGACGACGCCGGGGCCGCTCATCATCGTGGTGGCGTTCGTCGGCTTCGTGGGCGGCTGGCTGCAGGATGCGCTGGGCGTCGCCGGTCCGTTCGCGGGCGGCGTGGCTGCCGCCACCGTCGTGACCTTCTTCACCTTCCTGCCATCCTTCGTGTTCATCCTGGCGGGCGGTCCGCTGATCGAAGCCACGCACGGGCGGCTCGGCTTCACGGCGCCACTGTCTGCCATCACGGCGGCAGTGGTGGGCGTGATCCTGAATCTGGCGCTGTTCTTCGTCTACCACGTGGTGTGGCCTCAAGGCTTTGCGGGCCGGTTGGACGTGGCATCGGCCGCCATCGCGGTGGCGGCGGCAGTGGCGTTGTTTCGATTCAAGGTTGGCGTCATCCCCTTGCTGGCAGGTTGCGCCGCCGTCGGACTGGTGGCCACGCTGCTGCAGTCGCATTAGCGCATCGGGCGTTCGCCGAGAGGGGACGAGGTTCCTGTGGCGCGGCGCCGGGATCGACATGACTTCGCCGGGCCTCGTATGCGCATCGCTTCGGCGGCGCATTCGGCCTTTCGTGGTCGCGGAAGCCGAGTGCCGATCGACCCCTATCGTCGGATGGTGCCGACCGGATCACGCAGGGTGTTCATGGTCGCGGCATATCCAGGAGTTGTAGATGACCACGGTGACCACGACAACGACGACGACATATGGCGGGGCAGGCGATGCCAGGTTCAATTTTTCGGATTCGGACCGCGCACAGACCGAAGCCGAACGGATGGTCTTGCGTCTTTTCAGAGACAACGGCAACAAGGCCGGCGTCGCGTCTACCCTCAGCCCTGAATTCACGAACAGTCTTGCCAGCCTGGGCATTTCGGAGCCGACGCGCAATGGCTTTACCCAGCGGCAGGCGTATGCGGCTTCCGTTGTGCGCGATGCACTGAAGTCCCTGCAGAGCCAGGGCCTGCCGGTCAACACAGAGACTCTCGAATCAATTGCAAACAACCCGAATGCGCCCGCGGATCTACGCGCCGCCGTTCAGTTCACGCTGAGTTCCGGCGCCTGGCATCAGATCGAGATGCTTGATACCGGTGGCGGGCGCGCTGACGGCAAGTCGAGCATCGACAATTTCGACAAGGCCGCAAGCAGCTGGGGTTACTGAGCGTTGATCAGGCCCCGGGGTCGAGCGGTCGGTCGCCGTTCGCCGTTCGCCGATCCGGGGCCGGCGCATTGCGCGCTCGCACCTGAATTGCGAGGACGACCGGCAATTCGGTGGCTACAGTCCCAATGATTTCGAAGGCGACTGTGCGTAGTACTTGCGGTACGACGTGGCAAGCGTGGTGCGGTTCGACACACCGTAGCGCTGCGCGATGTCCATGATGAGCTCCCTGCCGTTGCCTTCGTGCTTGAGGGCATGATGAATCTGCTGCATGCGCAGCTGGCGCATGACCTCGGTCGGAGAATCACCGATGTGGCGCTTGAATGTCTGCTGCAGGGCGCGTTCCGTGACGCCGATCGCAGCCGCTACGTCCTTCACCGACAGCCCCGATTCGCTGATGTGGGAGAGCATCCAGTCATAGGCGCGTCTGTACCGCGCCGGCAGTCGCGCTCCGATGTCGTCGGTGACGGAATGGTGTGTGACGCCAGGCAGTTCGCCGAGCCGGCGAATCGTCGCCTGGCGCTGCCTGACACGCTGCACCGCGCTGCTGGCATAGCGCCGATAGAGATCGGCGCCTTCTTCCTGGCGGCCCTGGAGCACTCGCAGCCGCGACAGGCAATACAGAAGCTCGCATTGCAGGGAGTCGTTCGATGCGATGTGCGCGCTGCCTTGCCGCTCGAAGCGGTGAAGCAGTTCCTCGGCCTGCGGAAGCCGCTTCACCGCCAGGGCGATCAATGCAGACTCGAGGCACTCCGCTTGCAGAACCGAGGCCGCGAACTGGGAGCATGCCGCCGGATCTTCCAAAGGCGTGCGCCCGGGCCGTGCACCCGTCATGGCGTCGGACAGTCTCTGGAGCTGGGTCCGTCTCACGGACATCAGGTTGCGCGCCCATCCGCTTCCGGGTTCCGGCTGTGCCGCATGGCGCGTTTCGCCGCTGAACGGGATCCGCGCGTCGTGGCTGACCCAGTAGACGTGGTCGCTGAGCTCGGGGAGCTGATGGATCCGGTCATTGAGTTGAAAGTCCTGCAGCAGCACATCGGCAATGCATTGCCAATCCGTGTCGCGACAAAGCATCGCACGCGACAGCAATTCCTCCGCATGGCGTCGCGCGGCATGTGGAAACGCACCGTCGTGGCACAGCAGCGCACAACCGGCGAGGCGCTCCATGCCATCGTCCCACGGCGTCCCGAGCGCGGGCGCTCGCCAGAACGAATGCGCCGCGGAAGTAACGACCTCGCCCGACAGCGCCTTGCGTGCGTCTGCGCGTTCGGCAAGGAACGTTGCAAAGGGGCCGCTCGCCTGACGCAGCGATCGGCCATAGGCGGAGTGTGCTTCGTCGAGGTTGCCCGCCAGAAGCGCCATGTCGGCGCCGGCTTGCAGCCACTGAGCC
>CAIQMJ010000070.1 GCA_903872875.1 uncultured Variovorax sp. | reverse complement strand
TTGGCGATGCGTGCGATGTCGGGTGTGCGCGACGAGCGGATACCGAGCGCCGCCACCGGCAGGCGCTCGCGCAGGCGGCGCACGACGAGGTTGGTGAAGCCGGCGGTGTCGACGATGCCGGCGGTGATGGCCGCGGGTGCGGCCGTTGCGCTGTCTTGCGCCATGCGGTGTTCCTTTGTCTCTGTGGTTGTGCAGATGTGAGGGGATGCTAGAGAATGGATTCCATATCTGGAAATACCTGATTCAGATGGCAATCGATACTTTGGAGATATCGTGGAACTTCGACACCTGCGCTACTTCGTCGCCGTTGCTGAAGAGCTCAACTTCACCCGCGCGGCGGAGCGCCTCTACATGGCGCAGCCGCCGCTGAGCACGCAGATCCGCGCACTCGAGGAGGAGCTGGGCGTACAGCTCTTCGAACGCGACAAGCGGCGCGTGTACCTGACGCAGGCGGGGCGCCACTTCCTGGACCGGGCGCGCACCATCCTCGCGTCGGTGCAGAGCGCCAGGGACGAGGTGCATAGCGCGGCGGCGGGCGAGGTCGGCAAGCTCAACCTGGGCTTCACCGCGTCGTCGATGCTGACCTCCGCGCTGCCGTCGGCCATCCGCCAGTACCGCGCCAGCTTTCCGGCGGTCGAGCTGCGGCTGCAGGAGATGCCTTCCATGCATCAGCTCGACGCCGTCAATGCGCGCAAGCTCGACCTGGGCGTGCTGCGCAAGCCCAACGTGAGCATTCCGATGGGCGTGACGATCGAGGAGTGGTATTCGGCGCCGCTGGTCGCGGCGATGCCGCAGCAGCACGTGCTCACGCGCGGCAAGGGCATCCACATCCGCGAGTTGCAGGACGTGCCGCTGATCGTCTACCCGCGTGATGCCGGCATCGGCCTCTACTGGAAGGTGCAGGAGTTGTGCGCCAAGGCGGGCTTTCGGCCCGCCGTGATGCACGAGACACGCGAGGCCTCGACCATGATCGGGCTCGTCGCCGCTGGCTTCGGCGTGGCGATCGTTCCGGCCGACACGCAATGCATCCAGCTCGAGGGCGTGCTGTACAGCCGCATCCTCGACAAGGACGCCGTGTCGAGCCTCTACCTGGGTTACCGCGACGCCGACGCCAACCCGCACCTGGACAGCCTGCTGCGGCTGTTGCGCGCCGGCCGCGGCGCTGCGGCGCGCTAGCGGCGGCCGTTCGGATTCAGCCGTGGCGCCTGCTGCGCGCGACCCATCCTAGCGCCGCCGCGGCGATCAGCGCCGGAATCGCGGCGAGCGCGAACAACCAGCCCCACGGCAACTGGGCGCCGACCAGGAGGCCGCCGAACAGCGGTCCGACGATGGAGCCGATGCGGCCCACCGACATCGAGAGGCCCACGCCGGTGGCGCGTACGCTGGCCGGGTAGTAGTCCACGCACAGCGCGGGGATGTTCATCTGCCCGCCGATGACCAGCAGTCCGATCGCGAACACCAGGCAGAAGGCCGCGACCTCGTTCCCGACGACATGGAATCCGAAGAACGGCACCAGCGCAGCGCCCAGCGCCAGGCACAGCGCCACGGGAGCGAAAGGGCTGCGTCGCGCCACCACGAACGACATCGCGAAGGCGCCTGCCACGCCGCCGACGTTGAGCATCACGCCGGCCAGCGCCGAGCGCTGCGGGCTCATGCCGTTCATCGCCAGCACGCTGGGCGTCCAGCTCAGCAGGAAGTAGCTGACCAGCAGGATCATGAAGGCTGCCGTGGCGATTAGCACGGTGCCGACGGCGCGCCCGTCGGCGAAGAGTTCGGCCAGCGGCCGCCGGGCATGCACGGCGTCCGTGGCCGCCGCATCGCGGTCCGGTTCCGTCATCGCGTATACCAGCGGCAGCAGGGCGAGGGCGAGGACGCCTCCGCCGATGAAGATGCCGTGCCAGCCCCACGACTGCATCAGTGCCGCCGTGATCGCGCCGCCGACCACGGCACCGATCGGAAAGCCCAGGAACATGCGCGACACCGTGGCGCTGCGGCGCTCGGGATGCGCATGCTCGGCCGCCAGCGCGGAAATGGTCGGAATCGCGCCGCCGAGGCCGATGCCCGAAAGAAAGCGCCACAGCATGAGCTGTTCCGGCGTGGACGAGGCCGCGCTCACCAGGATGAAGACGCCGGCCACGAAGATGGAGGCCAGCAGCAGCCTGCGGCGGCCGAAGCGGTCGGCCGCCGCGCCCATGGCGAGGGCGCCGACCACGGCGCCCGCGAAGCTCGCCGCGAACACCTTGCCGAACGCGCCTGCGGGCATGCCCCAGTCCTTCGAGATCAGGGGTGCGACGAACGAGAGCATCAGCGTGTCGTAGCCGTCGATGAGCGCGACCAGGAAGCACACGAAGATCGAGAAGCGACCGGCGTGCGAGGTGGCGTGCGCGGCGGATCGGGATGGATGGTTCGCCCGGTCAAGGGGTAGCGATGTCATGTTCTTTGTCTCCTTCGGTGGTCTCGGCTTGTCCCACCTGGCCCGTGATGGGCCAAGCCATGGAAGCGCCGAGTCCGGCCGATGCTAAGAGCCGCCGGACATATCCAGAAATACATTTCCGGAATGCTTGGCGGTATCTTTGGCGTATGGAGATCGGCCCACGCGCCGGCCACTCGCGAACCACTATCCCGCAAACTGCCGCAGCGTCGCCTGGAGCGACTTCGCAAAACGCGGGTCGGTCACGGCGCCGACGTTGAATCGCGACCAGGGCGACGGCTCCGCCGAATCGATGCTGAAAACACGCCCTGGCGCGAGGACGATCTTCTGCGGTAGCAGTGCCTGCGCGAGGTCCAGCGAGTCAGGAACGCCAGGGAGCTTTGCCCACAGATAGAGCGACTGCGGGTTCTTGGCAAAGACCGTGGCACCCGCCGACTCGAAGAGTTTGTTCGCCTCGGACGTTGCCGCTTCGAGCCGGGCGCGCAGACGCTTGAGGTGCCGCTGGTAGTGGCCTTCGCTCAGCATCACGTCGACGGTTCGTTCGCAGTATTCGGAACTGCTCACGTGGATGAGCGCCTTGAGGTCGGCCAGGTCGCTGGCCAGGTCGGCGCC
>CAIQMJ010000069.1 GCA_903872875.1 uncultured Variovorax sp. | reverse complement strand
GCCGCCTGGGCCGCGCAGGGCCGCGCGCTGGAGCGTGGCGCCACGCGCCTGCTGCACGCGCCCGACGACGCGGTGCGCTCGCCCTACGCGGCCTCCGATCCGTTCGCGGCTTTCCGCGCCTACCTGCAATGGGAAATCGACCTCATTGACCAGCTTGCGCGAGACACCGTGGTGAGCTTCAAGACCTTTGAAGATGCGACAGCGACTTGATGGCAGCCATTGCATGCCCTTGCACCATCCATTGAAAGCCCCGCCGCCATGACAGTCCCGACTTCTTCATCGCCAGCGCCAGACGCTCCGGCTGCCACCCTCGCCGCACGCGGCCAGGCCGCCATCGCCCGCGCCCGCGCGCTAGCCCCGTTGCTGCGCGAGAAGTCCGCCGAGCGCGATGCCCAGCGCATCCTGCCGCACGACGCGCTGCTACTGCTGCGCGAGCGCGACCTGCTCAACCTGCGCACGCCGCAGGCCATCGGTGGCACGGAGATCGACTACGGCGACGTGGTGCGCGTCATCGCGGAACTCGCCCGCGGCGACTCCAACGTGGCACAGTTGCTGATTCCGCACTATGTGTACCTGGAGCGCCTGCGCCTGATGGGCGAGGCGCCGCTGCAGCAGCGCATCTGGCAGCACGTGCGCGGCGGCGCGCTGGTGGGCAATGCGTCCACCGAGCGCAGCACCGCCAAGTCGGGCGAGATCAGCCTGCGCCTCGAGCCCGAGGGCAGCGGCTACCGCCTGAGCGGGCGCAAGTTCTACAGCACGCCCACGCTGTTCGCCGACCTGGTGTTCGCTACCGTGCTCGACACGCAGGACCGCATCGTCTACGCAATCCTTCCCACCGATCGCGCAGGCATCACGCGCCTGGACGACTGGGACGGCGTGGGCCAGCGGCTCACCGGCAGCGGCACCACGGTGTTCGAGAACGTGCGAGTGGAGCGCGACGAGATCGTGCTCGTCGGTGACTGGATGAACCGCCGCCACTACACCAGCTCGGGTGCGCAGATCCTGTTCGCTGCGGTCAAGTCCGGCATCGCTCACGCCGCGCTGGACGACGCCATCGACTGGGCGCGCAATGGCGCGCGGCCCACGCGCAACGCGCAGGTCGAACACGTCACGCTCGACCCCTTCGTGCAGGTGCTGGTCGGCGAGCTGTCCACCGACGCCCTGGGCGCCGAGCTCGTGCTGCACCATGCGGCCGATGCGCTTACGCAGGCTTCGTACGCGCAGTACACGGAAGACTCGCGCGAGCGGCTTGACCAGTTGCTGACCGACACCGTGATCAAGACTGCGCAGGCCCAGTTGGCCACCGAACACGCTGCGCTGCACATCGCGCAGAAGCTGTTCGACGTCGGCGGCACTTCCACGGCACTGCGTCGGCACAACTTCGACCGCCATTGGCGCAACGCGCGCACCATCAGCCTGCACGACCCCATCGTCTACCGCAGCAAGGCCGTGGGCGGCCATGTGCTGCGTGGCGACCCGCCGCCGCTGGGCTTCGCCTACTGAAGCGGGCCGATCCATGCCTGAATTCGCTCCATCCTTTGCGCTGGTCGAGGCGTCCGATGCGCCCGGCCTGAGCCCGCTCGAGCGCGTGCGTCAGCAGCCCTTCAACCTGGGCCTCTTCCTGCCGATCCAGAACGGCGGCTGGTCGATCTCCACATTGCCTCGCTCGACGGATTGGCGCTTCGACTACAACGC
Source organism: uncultured Variovorax sp. (assembly GCA_903872875.1). Lineage (GTDB taxonomy): Bacteria > Pseudomonadota > Gammaproteobacteria > Burkholderiales > Burkholderiaceae_C > Variovorax. The sequence goes on along the minus strand of CAIQMJ010000069.1, from coordinate 4,788 downwards.
GCGTCTCACGCTGCAGGCCGAGGCGCTGGGCTTCGACCTGGTCTTCGGCTTGGCGCAATGGATGCCCAAGGGCGGCTACGGCGGCGTGACGAACTACCGCGAGACCTCGCTCGACAGCTTTATCACCACCGCGGCGCTCAGCGCCATCACGCGGCGCATCCTGCTGATCTCGACCATTCACGTGCTCTATGGGCCGTGGCACCCGCTGCACCTGGCCAAGATAGGCGCCACGCTGGACCACATCTCGGGTGGGCGCTGGGGCGTGAACCTCGTCACCGGCCACATCGCCGACGAGGCGCGCATGTTCGGCCAAGTGCGCGAGGAGCACGACGCGCGCTATGCCCGCGCGGCGGAGTTCGTGGAGATCCTCGACCGGCTATGGCGCACCGATGGCAATGTGAACATCGAGGGCAAGCACTGGCAATTGAACGACGCCTTCGTGTCGCCGCGCCCCCTGCACGGCCGCCCGATCCTGATCAACGCCACCGGTTCGAAAGCCGGCTTCGAGTTCGGCGCGCGGCATTCGGATTTCGTCTTCATCCCCAGCCCCACGGGCGTGGAGCTGGAACCCACGCTGGCTGCGCTGCCAGCATTCACAGCCGGGCTGCACGCGGCGGCGCTAGCGCAGGGCCGCGAGGTGCGCACGATCATCAACCCGACCGTCGTCAGCGCCGCCACCGACGCTTTGGCGCAGGCGCGCTACGAACAGATCCTTGCCTCTGAGGACAAGGAGGCGTCGGCCAACTTCAGCGCCCGTTTCAACACCCAGACCGGCGCCAGCGACGCGCGCGCCTGGAGTGGGCACCGCCGCCGCGCCGGCGAGCGGGCGGTGGGCGGCAACATCCACCTGGTCGGCAGCCCGCAGCGCATCGTCGACGACCTGCTGCGCCTGCGCGACGCCGGTTGCCACGGCGTGCAGCTCACCTTCTTCGACTTCGAGCCCGACCTGGCGCATTTCGGCCAGCACATTCTTCCGCTGATGCGCGAGGCGGGGCTGCGCCGATGAGCCGCAGCGCTCCACATCCGCTGGCCCAGCGGCTGCACTGGCTGCGGCCGCTGGGCCGCCGGATCGCGCTCAGCATCCCCACCCTGGTGCTGGTCGTGGTGGTGAGCTTCGGCCTGCTCAAGCTCGCCCCCGGCGATCTGGCCATCGCGATGGCTGGCGACGCGGGCGCCGCCTCGCCCGAGTACATGGACATGCTGCGCCGCCAGTACGGGCTCGACCAGCCGGTGTGGGTGCAGTTCTGGCGCTACGTGAGCCACGCGGCGCGGATGGACTTCGGCTATTCCTTTCGCAACAGCATGCCGGTGCTCGACCTGATCCTCGACCGCATTCCGGCCACGCTGCTGCTGGTGGGCAGCAGCGTGCTGCTGGCGCTCGTCATCGGCGTGTCGCTCGGCGTGTGGGCCGCCTACCGCCAGGGCAGTTGGGTCGACATGCTGATCTCTAGTCTGTCCACGCTGGGTTTCGCCGTACCGCTGTTCTGGGTGGGGCTGCTGCTGATCATCCTGTTCTCGGTGGATCTGCGCTGGCTGCCCTCGGGGGGCTATGCCACGACTGGCCTCCAGGAAGGGTTCTGGGCCACGGCGCTGGACCGCCTGCGCTACCTGGTGCTTCCCAGCTTCACGCTGTCGCTGTTCTACATCGCCATCTACGCGCGGATCATCCGCACCTCGGTGACCGAGGTGCTGCACACCGAGTACGTGCGCACCGCTCGCGCCAAGGGCCTGCGCCCGGGCCGCATCCTGTGGCGCCACGTGCTGCGCAATTCGCTGCTGCCGCTGGTGACCATCACCGGGCTGGAACTGGGCACGCTGCTGGGCGGCGTGGTCACCATCGAGACCGTGTTCTCGTGGCCCGGCATGGGCCGACTGGCCTATGACGCGGTGACCTACCGCGACATGAACCTGCTGATGGGCATCCTGTTCTGGAGCGCGGTGCTCATCGTCGCGGTCAACCTGGCGCTGGATTTTCTCTACGCCTGGATCGATCCGCGGGTGGAGGTGCGATGAGCCACCCATTCACTGGCGCACTCTCCCGCGTGGCGCGGCGGGTGCGGCGCTCGCCGGCGCTGTTGGTCGGCGGCTCGCTGCTCGCGCTCAGCCTCGTCGCCGTGCTGCTGTCGTGCACCTTCTACGAAGGCAACCCGTTGGCCATCGTGGCGGCGCCCTTCATCGAGCCCGGCACGGAGTCGGCCCATCCCCTGGGCACCGACATGCTGGGGCGGGACATGCTGGCGCAGCTGGTGCACGGGGCACGCATCTCCCTGCTCACAGGCCTGCTGGCCGCCGCAGTCGCGGTGCTGCTGGGCGTTTTGGTAGGCGTGCTGGGCGGCTACTTCGGCGGCCGCGTGGACGCCGTGTGCACCCGCATCACCGAGCTGTTCCAGACCCTGCCGCAGTTGCTGCTGGCCATCGTGCTGATCGCGGTTCTGACGCCTTCGGTGTGGAACACCATGCTGGCCATCGGCGTGACCAGCTGGCCGCAGATCGCCCGCATCGTGCGCCCGGAAATCATGCGGCTACGCCAGGCGGACTTCGTGCACGCGGCCTCGCTGTCCGGCATGGGCGATGCACGCATCATCTGGCACGAGGTGCTGCCCAACATCGGCTCCATCGTGGTGGCGCTGGCGTCTATCCTGGTGGCCACCGCGATCCTCACCGAATCGGCGCTGTCCTTCCTGGGACTCAGCGACCCGAACGTCGCCTCCTGGGGCGCAATGATCGGCGCCGGCCGCTCCGTGCTGCGCGACGCCGGCTACATGGCCGCCCTGCCCGGCTTCGCCATTCTCATCACCGTGCTGGCCTTCACCCTGGTCGGCAACGGGCTCAACGACGCGCTCAATCGCAGGCGCCAGTGAACCCCCTCACGTCATCGGCCCGCCGCCAGTGCTGCGCGGCGACCCGCCAACTCTTGCTTGTTCATCACCTCAGGAATCTCTCATGAGCTCCACACGCCGCGAATTCATCGTCCGCACCGTCGTCACCGGCGCCACCGCGCTCCCGTTCAGCGCCGAGGTGCTGGCCCAGGCCGGGCCGGGCCGCCACCTGGTGGCCAACGTCGCGCCCGAGCCCTCTTCCCTGGCCATCAACAACGGACTGCCCAACCAGATCGTCAACGCCAACCTGTTCGACGGCGTGGTGACGTTGGACAACGACTACAAGCTGGTGCCGCAACTGGCCGAACGCTGGGAAACCTCGGCCGACGGCCTGTCGATCACCTTCCACCTGAAGAAGGGCGTGCGCTGGCATGACGGCAAGCCCTTCACCTCGGCCGACGTCGCCTTCTCGGCGCTCGAAGTGGTCAAGAAGACCAGCGCGCTGGGCGCCAACGCCTTCGCCGCCGTCAAGGCCGTGGACACGCCCGACGAACACACGGCCATCCTGCGGCTGGCCTTCCCGGCCGCGGTGGTGGGCTCCTATCTGCATGGCCAGCAGTTCAACATCGTGCCGCGCCACATCTACGCTGGCAGCGACCCGCTGACCAACCCCGGCAACGCGGCCCCGGTCGGCAACGGCCCCTACAAGTTCAAGGAATGGGTGCGCGGCAGCCACATCACGCTGGTGCGCAACCCCGACTACTGGGACAAGGGCAAGCCCTATTTTGAATCGCTGATCTTCAAGATCATTCCGGATGCGGGCGCCCGCGAGGCCGCGCTGGAAGCCGGCGAAGTGCTGTACGCGCCGCACAGCCCAGTGCCGCTTTCTTCGGCGCGGCGCCTGTCGCGCGGCAAGGACGTGGTGGTCGACACGCAAGGCTGGGCCGGGCTCGTGAAGGTCTTCTTCTTCGACTTCAACCTGAAGAAGAAGGTGTTCCAAGACGTGCGCGTCCGCCACGCCTTCGCGCATGCCATCGATCGCAACGCCATCGCGAACGTGGCCTGGTTCGGCTTCGCCAAGGCCTCCATCGGCCCGATCCCGCCGGAGCAAAAACAGTTCTTCAACCCCGCAACACCCGACTACGCCTTCGACCCGAAGAAGGCCGAAGCTCTGCTGGATGAAGCCGGGCTGCGCCGCGGCACCGATGGCGTGCGCCTGCGCATCAACCACATCAACCACAGCTTCGGCGAGGAGTACCGGCGCGCGGGCGACCTGATCAAGCAGAACCTCAAGCAGGTGGGCGTTGAGGTCGAACTGATCAACTACGACACGGCGACCCAGTTGCGCAAGCTGTTCACCGACCGCGACTTCGACACCAGTGCGATCGACTACGCGGCCGGCATCGACCCTCAGATCGGCGTCATCCGACGCTTCTGGAGCCAGTCGATCAAGGACGGGGTGCCATGGGGAAATGGCTCGAACTACTCGTCGGCCGAGACCGACGCAGTGATCCAGGGCATCGTGAACGCCCCCGACGTGCAGGAGCGCAAGAAGTTCATCGACCGCCTGCAGGTGCTGGCGCAGCAGGACCTCCCCTCGATTAGCCTGGTGAACATCAATCTGGTACGCATCTACTCGAGCAAGCTGCAGGGCGTGGACCGCCGCCCGCTGGGCGCGCTGTCGGGGCTGGGCGACGTCAAGCTCTCCGGCTGACACTCGGAGGCCACGCGCATGCCCAAGGTTCTGGAGATCGATTCGCTGGATGTGCGCTTCGGCGAAGCACGCGCCGTGCGGGGGCTGAGCCTGTCCGTCGATGCCGGCGAGACGCTGGCGCTAGTGGGCGAATCGGGCTCGGGCAAGTCCGCCACGGCGCTGTCCATCCTTCGCCTGCTGCCCGGCACGGCGTCGGTCGACGGACGCATTCTGTTCGAGGGCCGTGACCTGCTGCAGCTGCCGCCACGCCAGCTC
>CAIQMJ010000068.1 GCA_903872875.1 uncultured Variovorax sp. | reverse complement strand
GCAATGGAGCCCCTACCTTCAGCCCACGGGGCGACGAGCCGCATGCCACCGCCCTGCCCTTCACCGACCGAAAGACGATCCATGCAACTCACCGACTACCTCACCCTCGGCCGCTCCGGCCTGCGCGTCAGCCCGATGTCCCTCGGCACGATGACCTTCGGCAAGGACTGGGGCTGGGGCTCCGACGCCGACGAGGCCCACCGCATCTTCGACCTGTATGTGGAACGCGGCGGCAACTTCATCGACACCGCCAACAACTACACCGGCGGCAGCGCAGAGCGGCTGGTCGGCGAGTTCATCGCGGACCGGCGCGAGTCGATGGTGGTCGCCACCAAGTACTCGCTCAACATGCAGCCCGGCAACCCCAACGCGGGCGGCAACCATCGCCGCAACATGGTGCGCTCGGTCGAGGCCAGCCTGAGGCGGCTCGGCACCGACTACATCGACCTGCTGTACCTGCACGTCTGGGACGGGCTGGCGCCGATCGAGGAAATCATGCGCGGCTTCGACGACCTGGTGCGCAGCGGCAAGGTGCTCTACGCCGGCATCTCAGACACGCCCGCCTGGCAGATCGCACGCATGCAGACGCTGGCCGACCTGCGCGGCTGGACGCCGCTGGTGGCACTGCAGATCGAATACAGCCTGATCGAGCGCACGGTGGAACGTGAGCTGCTGCCGATGGCGCAGGAACTCGGCCTCGGCGTGCTGGCCTGGTCGCCGTTGGCCGGCGGCGTGCTGAGCGGCAAGTACACGCGCGCCGATCTCGGCCACGCGCCGACCGCGTCCGACGTCGTCGGCACACGCAAGGCGCTGGTCAGCAGCACGGGTGCGCTCTCGGAACGCGGGCTGGACATCGCCGAGGTGGTGCAGCAGATCGCGCGCGAGCAGTCGCGCTCGCCGTCGCAGATCGCGCTGGCCTGGGGCATGCTGCACGGCACGCAGGCAGTGCTGCCGATCGTCGGTGCGCGCACGCTGGCGCAGTTCGAGGACAACCTCGGCGCGCTCGACGTGGTGCTGAGCACGGAGGACCGCGCCCGCCTCGATGCGGTCAGCGCGATTTCGATGGGCTTCCCGCACGACTTCCTGCAGAACCCGATGCTCCGGCAGATCATGAGCGGCGGCACATCGGTGCGGCGCAGCTGGTAGCGCGCGGGCGGCACCGCAGCCGGCACCATGCACGGCGCGCCGCGCAAGAGGCGTTGCACGTCTCAGATGGCGGCGCCAGCCAGGTGCCCGCGCGTGAAGGCTTCCTCGAAGATCGAATAGCCCGACCAGTCCGCGTGTGCGAACGACAGCCGGCCGTCGACCACGCGTTCGGGTGCGCGCAACGCGGCGAGCAGGCCCGGCGCCGGCAGCGCCATCGCGTGGCCGTAGCGCGTGATGTCGATGCGCGTCGCCAACGATGCAATGTCCGGATGCGGCACCGACAGCTCGGCCAGCAGGTCGTCGCGCCAGCCGGACCACGGCCGATCGAGCAGTTGGCGGCGGCCGTCGCCGACGTCGTAGGCGCTCGGTCCGAGCGGCCGGTACCAGCTGAGCACGGTGGCGCGCGGCGTCGGGTCGAGCGTCTGGTGGCGCGCGTCGACATAGCCCAGGCCGCGCGTGCCGTAGATCACGTTGTCCCAGCTCGGTGCCGGGCCGGGGCGATCGGCCAGCGGCGCGCGCAGATGCATGTTGGCGACCAGCCAGGGCGCATCGCGGACCTGCGCCGCGGCGTGCGCCAGCCGTGCGGGCGGGTTCTCGACGATGCGCGCCGCGATGAACACCGGCAGCGCGACGATGCAGCGCTCGGCCTGCCAGCGCACCAGCGATTTCGATGCGACGTCGAACACGTCGACCTCGACGCCGCTGCGCGTCTCGGCAATGCGCACGATGACTTGTCCGGTATGCAGCCGTTCGCCGAGTGGTGCGGCGAGACGCGCGGTGAGCCAGCCGTTGCCTTCTGGCCAGGTCAGCACGGCGTCACGTTCTGCGCTCTCGTCGCCGGGCGCATGGAAGCCGTGGCGGCTGGCGAAGTAGTGGATGCCGGCCCAGGCCGAAACATGGGCGAGCCCGGCGCCGTAGTCGTCGCGGCAGCAGTAGTCGAGGTACCAGCGCAGATGCGGGTCGTCCAGGCCCTCGCGGTCCAGCCAGGCAGCGAAGCTCAGGGCGTCGAGCGCGAGCAGTGTCGGCGTCACGGGCGCGCGCAGCGTCGGGATCGAGAAGCGCGTGTCACCCTGCAGTTCGGCGACGCGCCGGCCGAATCGGCGGTATTGCGCGAGCGTCGCGGCACCGACGCCATCGACCGGCAGCAGGCCATCGTGCCACTCGCCCTGGAAGAACAGGCGTTCCTGCGGGCTGTGGCACAG
>CAIQMJ010000067.1 GCA_903872875.1 uncultured Variovorax sp. | reverse complement strand
GTTCGATGCGCCTGCGCCGCGCAGCGCCCAGCAGTTTGATCCGATCCTGCTGCGCCCGGTCGATGAACTTGAACTCACAGTGCGCTCGGCGAACTGCCTGAAGGCCGAGAACATCTACTACATCGGCGACCTCATTCAGCGGACCGAGAACGAACTGCTGAAGACCCCCAACCTGGGTCGCAAGTCGCTCAACGAAATCAAGGAAGTGCTCGCTTCCCGCGGCCTGACCTTGGGTATGAAGCTCGAAAGCTGGCCCCCGGCCGGGCTCGATCGTCGTTAATTTTTCAACGGCCCTTTGGCCAGTGCACCGGGCAGTACCTGATACGGCTGCCTGTTTTATAAAGTAAAGGAAAAGCACCATGCGTCACGGACACGGACTCCGCAAACTCAACCGCACCAGCTCGCACCGCCTCGCGATGCTGCAGAACATGATGAATTCGCTCATCGAGCATGAAGTCATCAAGACCACGGTCCCCAAGGCCAAGGAACTGCGCCGCGTCATCGAGCCGATGATCACCTTGGCCAAGAAGCCCACGGTTGCCAACAAGCGCCTGGCTTTCGACCGCCTGCGCGATCGCGACAGCGTTGTGAAATTGTTCAACGACCTGGGCCCGCGTTTCGCGGCGCGCCCAGGTGGCTATACCCGTATCCTGAAGATGGGCTTCCGCGTGGGTGACAACGCCCCGATGGCACTCGTCGAGCTGGTCGACCGCGCCGAGGAAAAAGTAATTTCCGAAGAATCGCAAAGCGCTTCTGAATAAGCTATAATTTAATTCTGCCGCGCGATGGAGCAGCCTGGTAGCTCGTTGGGCTCATAACCCAAAGGTCGCAAGTTCAAATCTTGCTCGCGCAACCAAATCGGAAAGCCTCTTTGAGAAATCAAAGGGGCTTTTTCTATTGTCTCGTCGCCTTTTGAAATTCGACGACGCTCGATCCAACGGTCAAGACCAAGAACGCCCACGGAACCGGCGCTTTACCGGCTATCGGTTTCACCCCCAAAAGGGGCTCCCGATGCATGCGAATGCGCGAAGGCTGGCGGTGAATTCAATCCGGCAGGACGGCCGTCACCTCGATCTCCACCTTCGCGCGTGCCTCGACCAGCGCTGCCACCTGAACGCAGGTCATCGCAGGAAAGTTGCGGCCCATCGCTTCGCGGTAGACCGGCCCGAGTTCAGCGAGCCGGCTGTTGTATTCGTCGCGATCGGTGATGTACCAGGTCATCCGGACCATGTGCTCCGGCCCTGCACCGGCCTCGCGCAGCACTTCGACGATGTTGCGCAGCGCCTGCCCGGTCTGTTCGATGAAATCGTCCGACTCGAATTGCTGTTGACCGTTCCAGCCGATCTGTCCGCCGACGAAGATCTGTGTGCCGCGTGCGGCGACGCCGTTGGCATAGCCCTTGGGCGGGAGCCAACCGGGTGGTTGCAGGAGTTTGTTCATCATGATGTCTGTCTAAGTCTGAATCGCTGGAGCTTGCCGGTCTCGGTACGGGGAAGCACCGTCACGAACTCGATCTCCCGCGGGTATTTGTAGGGTGCGATGGTCGCCTTCACATGGTCCTGAAGGGCCTTGACCAGGGCGGCGTCGCCCTCTGTGCCCGGCTTGAGCACGCAGTAGGCCTTGACGATCATGCCGCGGTCTTCATCGGGCTTGCCGATCACGCCGCATTCGGCCACTGCCGGATGCTGAAGCAATGCATCCTCGACCTCGGGTCCGCCGACGTTGTAGCCGGCCGTGATGATCATGTCGTCGGCACGTGCCTGGTAGAAGAAGTAGCCGTCGCCGTCCTGCGTGAAAGAGTCGCCCGGGTAGTTCCAGCCGTCCTTCACATAGTCCTTCTGGCGGACGTCGTCGAAATAGCGGCAGCCGACCGGGCCGACCAGCGCGAGCCGGCCGATGGTGCCCCGCGGCACCTCGTTGCCATCCTTGTCGACCACCTTGGCGGTGAAGCCGGGCACGGCCTTGCCGATCGCGCCGCGCCGGACCTCGTGGCCCGCTGCGGAAATGTAGATATGGAACACCTCGGTGCCGCCGATGCCGTCGAGCATCTCGATGCCGGTGGCGTCTTTCCAGAGCTGACGTGTCGCGTCGGGCAGCGCCTCGCCTGCACTCACGGTGATGCGCAGCGTGCGCAGGCCATGCTGCTTCGCGAAAGGCGCCATCTGTCGGTAGAACGTCGGCGCGGTGTAGCAGATCGTGGCGCCGACCTCGTTGATCAGCTTGACCATGCCTTCGGGTGTGTACGGCACGTCCGGATAGTAGATCGACGAACCGGCCCACATGGGATAGATCAGCAGGCCGCCGAG
>CAIQMJ010000066.1 GCA_903872875.1 uncultured Variovorax sp. | reverse complement strand
GGTGCCCGCTCGGCCCCGAACGCCCCCGTGCCCCGCCGGTAGGCGAGCGTGCCATCCAACGTGGCCGTGCCAAGAAACTCCGTGTGGTTCAGACTGGCCTCCCAGCCGGCGACCACGCGGTGCTGCACCTCGATCTCCGTGTCGTCGATGAAATTGCGCGACTCGCGCCGGAACGTCCGGATGGCCGCCGTCGTCTTGCGGCTCTGGTCTCGGTACAGCAGCCGCGAGAGCTTCACCTCCGCATTGCCGGTCTTGCCCGCGTAGACATAGTCCTGGCTCAGGCCGGCGATGCTCTGTCGGTAGCGACTGCTGGATGCGGTAAAGCCCAGCAGCCAGCCGCCGTAGGGCAGCGAGTAATGAATAGTCTGCGCCTCCGTGGCATGGTCCGGATCGTCGAAGACGTGGCCGTCGATGCTGTGGCTGGCATTGACGTAGAACAGGTCGTTCAGGCCGAAAGGGTTGTCGAGGGACAGGGTCGCACCCGTTTGGTAGCGGCCAGTGGCCTTGGTACCGCTATCGTCCAGACTCAACGCCCCCCGCAGCTTGCGGGCTTGGGTGTAGCTGACCACCAGATCGCTGTCGCCGGGACGTGCACCGGGCGCGTTGGACGGCGCGATCTGGATGTCGGCCTCGGCGGTGGGAACGCGCTTGAGGTTCTCGAGCCCCTGCTCGATGTCGCGAAGGTTCAGGAGATCGCCGACACGGGCAGGGATCGCGGTGGCGAGCAACGCGGCACTGCCGAACAGCGAAACCGACGAGGCCGAAGAGACCGAAGATTCAGGCGCGAGCCGGATGGCAGCAATGCGCCCTGGCATCAGGCTCAAGGTCAGGGTGCCGCTGGACAAGTCCTGCGGGGATGCCAGCACCCGGGTGGTGACGAAGCCACGCGCAATCACGGCGGCCTGGGCGCGCGCGAGGACGACGTTCACGCTGGCGGTGCCCAGGCATCGACCCAGCGGCGCGTCGTTGCCTTCCGGCCCCGACAGATCGGCGACGGCCCATTGGAAGGGCTCGGATTGCTCCCCGATCAGCCGCACGCGGTCGATGCGGGAGCAAGGCGCCTCGGCCTCGGGAATACGGTCCGCGGGAACCGACGGCTTGGTCTTCAGGCGCTCATCGACGCCGCGCTCATTCTGCTGACGCAACGCACGCTCGCGCTCTTGCTGGCGTTGTTGTTCGACGAAGGGCTGCGGCGTGCTGGCCGACTGGGCGAGCGCGAGAACAGGCAGCCATGCGGCCGTCACAGCCACGGCAAGGCTCCTGGGTCTGAAACGAAAGCGAGTCATGAAAGGCGGCGTATCGAGGGGCGTATCGAACAAAGATCAGCTCGGCTTGCGGACGATGCGCGGCCCGAGCCGCGTCAACACGTCTTCGGTCACGAACACCTTGGGGTCTTCCTCGGTGGGCAGCTTCGTCAACAGCCGGACCAGCAAAGATCCTTCAGGAAACATGACCGGCCCGGACGCGGTGTAGATGAAGACGGGCGTGTAGCTGCTGCGCGCAACAGGCTGTGGAGGGAGAGGCATGGGCCGCGAAAAGACGATG
>CAIQMJ010000065.1 GCA_903872875.1 uncultured Variovorax sp. | reverse complement strand
GCAGCACGAAGCTCGCATCGCAACCGGCATCGAGCCCGTAGTTCTCGAGCCCGAACACGCGCGCCGCGTTCGTCGTGACCGCCTCGAAGCAGCGCCGGATGCCGGCCTGGCTGGTCATCTGCGCCACGTGCAGGCCCATGTGCGCGACTTCCAGCATGTCGCCCGAACCCATGCCGTACCACGGGTCCATCACGCAGTCGTGCCCGAAGGCCACGTTCACGCCGGCGGCCATGAGCTCGGGTACGCGCGTCATGCCGCGGCGCTTCGGGTAGGTGTCGTGGCGGCCCTGCAGCGTGATGTTGATCAGCGGATTGGCGATCACGCTCACGCCGGCTTCGGCGATCAGCGGCAGCAGCTTGCTGACGTAGTAGTTGTCCATCGAGTGCATCGACGTGCAGTGCGAGCCGGTCACGCGGCCCTGCAGGCCGAGGCGCTGGGTCTCGCAGGCCAGCGTCTCGATGTGGCGCGAGAGCGGATCGTCGGACTCGTCGCAGTGCATGTCGACGCGCTGGCCACGCTCGGCCGCGATCTCCATCAGCAGCTTCACGCTGGCGGCGCCGTCGGCCATCGTGCGCTCGAAATGCGGAATGCCACCGACCACGTCGACACCCTTGTCGAGCGCGCGCTTCAGGTTCTCGACGCCGCCGGGCGAGCGCAGCACGCCGTCCTGTGGAAATGCGACGAGCTGCAGGTCGAGGTAGGGCGCGACCAGTCGCTTGACCTCCAGCAGCGCATCGACCGCGAGCAGGCTCGGGTCGCTGGTGTCGACGTGCGTGCGCACCGCCAGCAGGCCCTTGGCCACGGCCCAGTCGCAGTAGGCGAGCGCGCGTTCGATCAGTGCTTCCTGCTTGAGCAGCGGCTTGAGCTCGCCCCACAGCGCTATGCCTTCGAGCAGCGTGCCGCTCTCGTTGACGCGCGGCAGGCCGTAGCTCAGCGTCGCGTCCATGTGGAAATGCGGGTCGATGAAATGCGGCGCAACGAGCAGGCCCTGCGCGTCGATCGTCTCGTGGGCCGGCGCCTGGGCTTCGGTGAGGCCGGCCGTGACTTCGGCGATGCGGCCGTCCTGCACGGCGATCGACATGCCGGTGCGGCCGTCGGGCAGCGTGGCGTTGCGGATGAGGAGGTTCAGCATGGTGGCGTTTGCGCGGCGGCGCCGTGCGGAGGAGTTCGTCGGGGTGCTTTGATTATGTTGGCTGACACGTTCACGCTCTTTGCAAGAAGCGCTCCATGGCCGTTGCGCCGTTAGGCTGGGCGGATGGCCGAATCCAAAATAGCAATCTACGGCGCCATCGGTGCCAACGTGGCCATCGCCGTGACCAAGTTCGTCGTCGCCGGCATCACCGGCAGCTCGGCGATGTTGTCCGAAGGCATCCACTCCGCGGTCGACACCTTCAACGGCATCCTGCTGCTGGTCGGACTTCGGCTGAGCCAGCGGCCGGCAACCGCCGAGCATCCGTTCGGGCATGGCAAGGAGCTCTACTTCTGGAGCCTGATCGTCGCGGTGCTGATCTTCGGGCTCGGCGGTGGCGTGTCCTTCTACGAAGGCATCCAGCACATCCGGCATCCGGAGCCGATGACCGACCCGACCTGGAACTACGTCGTGCTTGCCGCAGCCATGCTGTTCGAGGGCACGAGTTTCGCGATCGCGCTGCGGCAGTTCCTGAAGCAGGCCGGCAAGACGCCGTTCTGGAAGGCACTGCATACCAGCAAGGACCCGACCAACTACACGGTGCTGGCGGAAGATTCCGCCGCACTGGCCGGTCTGGTCGTGGCGGCCATCGGCATCTGGCTGAGCCATTGGCTGGACATTCCCGAACTCGACGGCGCGGCGTCGGTCGTGATCGGGCTGCTGCTGGCCGGCGTGGCCGTGCTGTTGATCCGCGAGTCGCGCGGACTGCTGATCGGCGAAGGCATCCGGCCCGAGACGGCGCGCGACATCCGCGCGATGGCCAAGGCGCATCCGAAGGTGCACGACGTCGGCCGGCTGCTGTCGATGTACATGGGGCCGGAAGAGGTGCTCGTGACCATCGACCTCGACTTCGTGGACGGCACGTCCACCGAGGACGCGTCGGCCACCATCACCGCGATCGCCAGGCAGGTTCGCGAGCGCTACCCGGCGATCAAGCGCCTGTTCGTCGAGGCCGGCGACATGCCGGCGCCGGTGGCCGTGTCGACCGCCTGAAAGCGCGCGGAGCGTTTATCCTGCGCGGCTTCACGTACCGCAACCGCACAGGAAATCACATGGCCCATTCCATCCAGGGACGCCGCGGCATGGCCGTGGCGCCCCATGCGCTCGCATCGCAATCCGCACTCGCCGTGCTGCGCGAGGGCGGCACTGCGATCGAGGCGATGGTCGCAGCCGCAGCCACCATCGCGGTGGTTTATCCGCACATGAACGGCATCGGCGGCGACAGCTTCTGGCTGGTCGGCATGCCGAAGTCCGGCGGCGGGCATGACGTCATCGGCATCGAAGGCTGCGGCGCTGCGGCGAAAGCCGCGCGCCGCGAGAACTACGCCGGCCGCAGCGCGATCCCGTTCCGCGGCGGCGATGCGGCCATCACCGTGGCCGGCACGCTCGGCGGGTGGGAGCAGGCGCTGGCACTGAGCCGCGACACGATGGGCGGCCGCATGCCGCTGTCGCGCCTGCTGGCCGATGCGATCGACTACGCCCGCAACGGCACGCCCGTGACCGGCAGCCAGCAGCGCAGCACCGCCGGCAAACGCGCCGAGCTGGAGTCGGTGCATGGTTTCGCGGAAACCTTCCTGCCCGGCGGCACAGTGCCCGAGGTGGGCAGCCTGTTCCTGCAACCACGCCTGGCCGCGACCTTCGAGCAGCTCGTGGGCGCCGGCCTCGACGACTTCTACCGCGGCGATCTCGCGCGCAGCATGGCCGCCGATCTGCAGTCGGCGGGAAGCCCGGTCGCGCTGGCCGACCTGGAGGCGCACCACGGCCAGTTGCGCGAGCCGATGGTGCTCGCGCACAGCCATGGCCGTGTCTACAACATGCCGCCGCCCACACAGGGGATGGTCGCGCTGATCATCCTCGGCCTGATGGACCGGCTGGGCGTCGAGCGCTTCGACCATCTGGGCGCGGACTACGTGCATGCGGCGGTCGAATCGGTCAAGCAGGCCTTCGCGGTGCGCAACCGGCACATCACCGATCCGGCGCACATGAAGGTCGATCCGGCGTCGTTCCTGGCCCCCGACGCACTCGACGCGATGGCCGCGCGCATCGACATGCAGCGCGCCGCGCCCTGGGGCGCGGGCAAGGGCCCGGCCGACACGGTCTGGATGGGCGTGATCGATGGCGAGGGCCGGGCGGTCTCGATGATCCAGAGCGTCTATCACGAGTTCGGTTCGGGCGTGGTGCTGGCGAAAAGCGGCGTCAACTGGCAGAACCGCGGCGCCTCGTTCTCGCTCGACCCGGCGCACGTCAACACGCTGGTGCCCGGCAAGCGGCCCTTCCACACGCTGATCCCCGGCCTGGCGCTGCTGAACGACGGCCGCACGATGGTCTACGGCAACATGGGCGGCGACGGCCAGCCGCAGAGCCAGTCGGCGGTGTTCACGCGCACGGTGGTGCACGGCTTGAACCCACAGGACGCGATCAGCGCGCCGCGCTGGCTGCTGGGCCGGACCTGGGGCCAGAGTTCGGATTCACTGAAGCTCGAGAGCCGCTTTCCCGTGGAGACGGTTGAAGCCCTGCGTGCGCGCGGCCACGAGGTCGACGTGCTGGGCGAATTCGACGAAACCTTCGGGCATGCGGGCTGCGTGCTGCGCCGGCGGGACGGCAGCTTCGAGGGCGGCTTCGATCCACGCTCCGACGGGAGCGTGGCGGCTTTCTAGACCGCGTCGATTCCCTGCGCCCGCAGCATCGCCCGCGCGCGCCGCAGCTCGCGCTGCAGATCGAGGATCAGCGCCGCGGCATCGAGCCCGACCCCGAAATCGCGCTCCAGCCGGCGGGCTGCCAAGGCCTGCTGCAGGTCGGCGCTCTGGAAGCGCCATTGCTCGGGTCGCTGGTCGCGAATCGACACCTCGATGATGCCGACCTCGACGAGTTGGACGACCCAGTCGATGCGGGCGCCGCAGGCGTGAGCGAGTTCATGCGCGGCGAGCGGGTGCGAGGCGCCGAGCGCGGTGGTGGTAACGGTAACGGTGGCCATGGTCTT
>CAIQMJ010000064.1 GCA_903872875.1 uncultured Variovorax sp. | reverse complement strand
CTCTCGCGGACACCCGATTCGCTGCTTGCGTTCTTCACCGGCAACCGGACGATCAGCGTGCATGCCGTTGCAGCCAAGGCATTGCCCGCAGCCTCCCTGAGCATCCGCAGCACGTTGATCACGATCGACCCGTCCAAATCGGATCTGTTGAATGCAGTTATTGGGGGCATGCTCGGCGGGAGCATCAATCCTCCAGTCACAGTTTTGGGATGGCAGGGCCTGGTCAACACGAACGTCAGTCTGCTCGATCTCTTGGTGCAGTTGGGCGCATCGGCCGGCACCTACGACTCGGTCCTGCAGAGCGATCTCACGGTCAAGCAGTTGATCGATGCAACCCTGGCGGTTGCACAGAGGAATGGCAGCACCGCGGCAGCCGCCATCACGGCGCTCCAGAGTCTCAGCACTGCGGCGAACGTCGCCGGCCTGCCGCAGATCAGGTTGGGCAACCTGCTGGGCGTCGCGACGGGCACTGCAAGCACCGGGCTGGACCTGGACCTTCAGGTCTTTCAGCTGATCCAGGGCTCGGTGCAGCTGGCCAATGGAAGCAGTGCGGCGGCAGTGACGATTCCGATCACGGTCCCTGGCGTGGCGGGCGTCACCGCGCAGATCAAGGTGATCGAGAAGCCACAGATCTCGGCGATCGGGAATCCGGATCTGATAGCGCCCGCGCTCGGCACGTCCGACCCGAACAAGATCTATGTCCGGACTGCACAGGTTCGCACGCTGTTCACCTTCAATCTGGGCGGCTTGACCAATGCCGTGAGCCAACTTACCAATATCCTGTCTTCCACCGCCAATGCGATCACGCCGCTGACAAATTTTCTTTCGAGCGTGAGTTCACTGAGTTTGACCAACCTTGTGCCGTCACTGGTGGGCGTCGTTGCATGTGGAATCGTTCTGACACCAGACTGCACAGTGTCCAAGGTCACGTACGTCTCGGTGCTTCCGAGTTCCACGCTGACTCTCGCGATCGATTCGGCGGCTGGCTCCGCCTACGTCACGGGCCATAGCTGCAGTGGGGACGGAAGCACCAAATCCCTGACGGCCAATGCCGCCACGAGCGCAGGAGATCTGCGAATAGGTGCAATCACCAACGCGTTCTCTTCTTCCAGCCCGATCACCGTCAATCCGATCTCCGTGGCGGAGATCGGCTATCAGGAGTCGCGCTATGACTCCTGTCTGCTCTCCTTGATCTGCTCCGGACAGAAATGGAAGAATGCCTCGGGCACTTTCGTGACCGGCCAGACGAACGGCGTGAAGACCGTGGTGGCCGGCCTCGGCCTGAAGGTGGACTCGCCGGTCGCCGCGTCCAGCAAGACACTGCCATTCACGGCGCCAGCGGCGGCGAATCTGCCTGAGATCGATGCGGCTCCCTACAGCGGCAGCGGGAGCGATCCGTCCTATCAATCGGTCACGAGCACGTCACTGGTCACAAGCCTCTCGTCCACATTGGGCGGTATCGAGCTGCAGCCATACGGCAGCACCGGCTCCGTGCTGATCGGCACGATCTCGCTGATCAACAGCCTGATCTCCTCCCTGCAAGGCATCATCAATACCGCTCTCGGACCGCTGCTCAATCCGGCAGTCAACACCCTGCTCGACGTGCTCGGCGCAGACCTCGCCAAGAGCGACGTCGGCGCCCGCATGTCCTGCAGCAGGGGTGTCGAACTCGTCTATTGAATGGCGCCCTTCGATCGCACTGCAACCCAATCGCCCCAGCACCCCTTTCCCGCATGAGTCCCCCCATCACCTTCGACGAACTCGACCTCTACGTCTGGGAAGGCAAAGCCGACATCCTCGAGCGCATACAGCGCTGCATGTCCAGTTTCGACGTCGACGTCATTCGCGCCGACGGCCTGCCGCCCGAGCAGGACCATACGTCCGCGCGCGCCTCGCTGGCCGTCATCAGCGTGTCCGTCATCGAAAGCGGCGCGGCGCCCGTCACGACGGAGCAGCTGCAGGGCATGCCCGTCATCTGGGTGGCCGCTTCTTCGCGCGAGCGTGACTCCCGCACCTATCCGCCCGAATACCTGCACGTCCTCCCCTTCGATTTCACGGGCGCCGAATTGCGCACGATGGTCGCCAAGCTCGTGCGCCAGTTGCGCGCGCGCGCCGCACAGCCCGAGAAGGGCGACACGCTGATTGCGCATTCACCCGCCATGAAGGCACTGCTCGCCGAAGTGGCGGCATTTGCCGATTGCGATCACAACGTGCTGGTCCGCGGTGAGACCGGAGTCGGCAAGGAACGCATCGCCGCATTGCTGCACCGCGGCCACCAGACCTATGGCAAAGGCCCGTTCGTGCCGGTCAACTGCGGCGCCATTCCCGACGGGCTGTTCGAATCCCTGTTCTTCGGCCACGCCAAGGGTTCGTTCACCGGCGCGATGAACGCGCACCGCGGCTATTTCGAGCAGGCATCGAGCGGCACGCTGTTTCTCGATGAAATCGGCGATCTGCCGCGCTATCAGCAGGTCAAGCTGCTGCGCGTGCTCGAAGACAACTCGGTCACGCGGCTGGGTTCGACCACGCCGATCCGGCTGGACTTCCGGCTGGTGGCGGCCACGAACCGCAACCTGCGCGAAATGGTGGCAAGCGGGGAGTTCCGGGCCGACCTGTTCTACCGGCTCGCGGTCATCGAGCTCAACATCCCGAACCTCGAAGAGCGCGGCGTGGACGACAAGATCGCGATCTTCAAGGCCATCCTCACCGACGTGATGAAGGGCCAGGAGGACGTGATCGCCGACCTGCCGTACTGGCTGACCGATGCGATCTCCGAGATGTACTTCCCCGGGAACGTGCGGCAATTGCGCAACCTGGCGGAGCGCGTCGCGGTCATCGTCGGCCAGTTGGGCGCATGGGACCAGCCGCTGATCCAGCGCGCCATGGCGCTGATGCGAGGCACCACGCCCACTGTCACCGGCATGGTGGTGCCCGAGGGGCGCGGCGGCATTGCGGTGGATGGCGGCGAGCGCAAGAACTGGAACAGCTCGGAGCGCAACAAGATCATCGCAGCGCTGGAGGCCAACAGCTGGAAGCGCCAGGACACCGCGCAGCACCTCGGCATCAGCCGCAAGGTGCTCTGGGAAAAGATGCGCAAGTATCAGATCTTCGACAACGAACCCGGCATTCCCGAAGACGCCTGAGGCCGCAGCCGGACTCGGTCGCCGGGTCAGCGGCCGCCGGCCAGCATGAAGGTCGACAGGATCACCGCGGCCCGCTTCATGTAGTCGAATTCGTTCACACCGAGCGATCGAATCACGGTGTCGAAGTGGCACAGGCTGCCGAAGGGCTTGCCGTCGACATCGAGCAGCGGCACGCCGTGGTAACTCAGGATGCGGCCTTGCGCGATGTGGCCGTGGAGTCGATCGTCGTCGGCCGTGTTCTCGGTTTCGAAGTAGCCGTCGCGCATCACGTATTGGCAGAAGCTGTGGCCCAGATCGACGTTGAGAAAGCGCAGGATCGGCGGGCCGCCTTCCTTGTCGACGAAGGCTTCGCTTCGCAGCATCTGGCCGTTGAAGCGATAGACGGCGGTAAATCGGTGTGGCACGCGCGCACTCAGGACCTCCAGGGCGCTCCGGACTCCCCCCGTCATCAAGGCATCGTTGAACTTCTTCATTGGCAGTCGCGTGAATCGATGTGGCACCCCTCTGCAACGCCTGGCCGGAGGGGAACGATGACATCGAATCTTGGGGACGATCCCCTAGCCTGACACCAACTGAGCTCAGTTCCTGGACAGGGAGGAGGCCCTTCGAAGTGTCAAGCCATTGCCGGGCGCGACGGCCTGCAACACGGCGTCGTCCCGGCAGGTCGATGCGCCGACGAGACATGGCGTCTCCAGGAGACTTTCCTCCGTCAGCGGCGGTCGTTGGGCGGCAGTGATCACGCTGTCGATCCAGGTGTTGGCGTCGTCGCGTGCCACCAGCAGCCGGCCGGTCGTGCGCGCCAGGCGGAATTCGCTGATGCGCAGGTCGAACACCGCGTCGACGTAGTCGAGGAGCAGCGTGTAGTACTCCACCTGTGCATCGAGCACGAAGGGCAGCGTCTCGCGGCCGAACTCGAGCAACCGCCGGCGGCCACGGAAGGCCTGTCCCGACTCGCTTACCGCACTGAGAAGTTGCTTCTCGCGTTCGCGGCCTGAAACGCTTCGGCTCCACGAAGCCGAGGTGAGTTCCGACAGATTGAGGCGCACGCCCTCCAGCGCGGCCTCCTGGTTGGTGACCTCGGCGCTTGCGCTCTTGATGCGCAGCGACTGTTCGAAGCCATTGCCGAAGGCCCAGTTGAGTTCGAAGGCCGCACGCGAGGGCTCCGACGGCGACACGCCGCGCGGATCCTTGGTCTTCACGAGCACCGCATCCAGCGTCGGGTAGATGCTGGCTTCCGCCTGGTCGAGCAGCGCCTTGGCACGGTCGACCCGACCGCGCGCCTCGCCGATCTCGGTGCTGCGGTCTTCTGCCTGTGCCAGTGCGTCGGACTGCGAGCGGGGCTGCCAGCCGATCGGCACCGCCAGCACCGGCAGCCGATCGATCACGGGCAGGAACTTGAAATAGGTCTGGAACTTGGCCAGCGCCTCACCGCGCTGTGCGTCGAAGTCCGACTCCTTTGCCGCGATGCCGGCACGCCGTGACGTGGCCATCTGCAGATCGTTCTGGCCGGCGGCGCCCAGGGCCACGCGGCGCTGCTCGGCCTTGGCCAGGTCGTCGAGTACCTCGGTCGACTTGCGTGCGATCTGCTTCTTCAGGTCGTAGCGCTGCAACTGCAGATAGGCCGTCAACGCGTCCAGCACGACCTTCTGCGACGTCGTCTTCACAGCCTCGATCTGCGCCTGGCTGCCGAGCTCGGCGGCACGCGTGCGCGCACTCATCGCACCGCCGTCGATCAGGCTCATGCGTGCACTGGCGGTGATGAGCTGGTAGCTCTGCGACGAGGTGCCGTCCTGCCCACTGCTGTAGGTGCCGCTCGCGGTGCCGACGTTGAATCGCGGAAAGCGCGCACGTTCTGCGGCCTCGACTTCGAAGCCGCGGGTGTCCGCCGCGGCCTGGGCAGCCTGCACCTCCGGGTGCTCCTGCGACACCTGGACCAGCGCGCTCTTCACGCGCGCGGCGTAGCTCATCGCGCCCAGGGTGCGGGTCGACAGGCCGCGCGTCAGCCGCAGCGGTGCAACCGAAGCCGCATCGGCTGCCGCGAAATCGGCGGCTTCCTGGGCATGGACCAGACCGGGCACCGTGCAGCTCAGAAGCATGGCCGCAGCCAGCGCCACCGGTCCCATGCGGCCGGGCAAAGGCAATCGATCGAAACTCATGGTTCCCTGAAGGCCTCGCGGCTGATCTTGAGCACCGGGCGCAGCAAGTACCAGATGAAGGGGTCCTTGCCGACGATCAGGTCGACCTCGGCTTCCATGCCGGCGGTGATGCGGTTCTCGGCCCGGCCGACATGGTTGGACTCGGTACTGACCAGCAGGCGGTAGTAAGGGGCCGATGTCGGCGACGACGGATCGCGGTCGGCATCGGCGGCGACCAGCGTCACCTTGCCTTCGACCGCGCCGTAGCGCAGGAAGTCATACGCCGTGACCTTCACGCGCGCCTTCTGTCCCGGATGCACGAAGCCGCGGTCGTTCGGGCTCAGCTTGGCCTCGACCAGGATGGTGTCCTCGTCCGGCACGATCTCCATGATCGACTCGCCGGGCTTCACGACCCAGCCCGGCGCGGAACTGCGCAACCCTTTCACGATGCCGTCCGACGGCGCCTTCACCACGGTGCGCGAGCGTTGCGTGCGGGCACGCGACAGGTCCTCGTTCAGGCTTGCCAGCGCGCGCTCCACGGTCGCCAGTTCGTCCGACGCGCGACGCCGGTAGCGACCCTCGGCCTCGGCCATCTTGGCCTGCGACTCGGCGATCGCGCCGTCGGCCGAAATCGCCATCTGCCGCGCCACGGCGAGGTCGCTGCGCACGGCCTCCATCTGGCGGCGCTTTTCCAGCACCTCGACCTGTCCGATCAGCTTCTCGTTGAGCAACTGCTCGGAGATCTCCTGCTCCTTCTGCATCAGCACCAGGCGGTCCTGCAGGCCGCCGATCTTCGCCTGCTGCTCCAGCTGCTTGCTGCGTGCCTGCGCCAGTTCGGACATGGCGCCGGCCATCACGCCGCGTTGTTCGAGCGAGCGGGCCGCAAAGGCACCGTATTCGCCCTGGAAGACCGCCTCGTCGATGTCCTTGCCGAACGCGGCGCGCGTCAGCGCCTCGCCACGGCTCTCGGCCTGCAGGCGGCGGCGCGTCGCCAGGGTCGCAGCGTGGCGCGCCGTGAGCTCTTCCAGGTTCAGTCCGCTGCCGCCGAGATCGATCTCGACCAGCGACTGGCCCTGCCGGACCTTGTCGCCCTCCTTCACCAGCACGACATTGACGATGCCGCCTTCCAGATGCTGGATCGACTTGACGCGATCGGACGGGATCACGCGGCCCTGCGACACGACCACCGTCTCCATCGGGAAGCTCAACGCCACCAAGGCCAGCACCAGCGCGACGGCACCGATGATCCATTGGCGCCGGCTCGGCCCGGATGGCGGTGGGCCGGCCGTGTCGACGCGGCGTGTCGGATCTCGTTCGTTCTGGAGCACCCGAGGCAGATCCTGTTTCGCGAAAACTTGCATCGATCGCCTCAGACCAGGGAAGAAGTGACGGCCGCCTCGGCCTCGAGGGCAGCCTGCGTCGCACCGATCGGCACCGCCTTCTTCACGCCGAACAGGCGCGGCACCATGTCGGCCGCCGAGCCCTGCTGCACGTCGCCATTGCCGGTGACGTGATAGACCTGCGTTGCCGCCGAGACGATGCGCAGCGAATGCGTGACGACGATCACCGTGCGCGTGCGCGCCACGGCCAGCAGCGTGGCCAGCAGCTGCCGCTCGCTCTGGAAATCGAGGTCGTTGCTGGGCTCGTCGAGCATCAGCACCGACGGCTTGCGCAGGAAGCTCAACGCGAGCGCGAGCTTGCGCCGCTCACCCACCGACAGTCCGGTGCCGCCTTCGCCGATCTCGGTGCGGTAGCCGCTCGGCAGGCGCGATATGAACTCGTGCGCGCCGGCCAGCCGGCAGGCCGCGAGGATCTGCTCGTCGCTCTGCCCGGGCGCCGCGCGGCGCAGCGTGTCGACCAGCTCGCCGCCAAACCAGTAGACCTCTTGCGACAGGTAGCTGATCCAGCGCGCCAGTTCTTCGCGGGCAAACTGGGACACG
>CAIQMJ010000063.1 GCA_903872875.1 uncultured Variovorax sp. | reverse complement strand
TTGCTGGCGCATCACCGCCTGGGCTGGAGCTACCGGCGCAGCGCACCCGACTGGCCTCTGCGCGTCGAGGGCCGCGCCCTGCAGATGCCCGTGTCGGGCAAGGTGCGCGCCTCGGACGGCGAGGCGCTGCGGCGGCTGGCCGTGGCCGGCTGCGGCATTGCGCGGCTGTCGCTGTACCACCTCGGCGACGACCTCGACACCGGCCGGCTGGTCGAGCTGCTGGACGAATTCAATCCGCGCGACATGGAGCCGATCCACGCGGTCTACCTCGGCAAGACCGGGCGGCTGCCGGCGCGGGTGCGCGCGGTGCTGGACTTCCTGGTCGATGAGGTGCGGCTGCATCCGCGTGCCGACCCCCAGGCGGTGCGCGCATGACGGCGGTGCCAGTCACCGGCTTCGCGCTGTTCCCGACCGCGCTGGGCGACTGCGGCATCGCCTGGGGGCTGAAGGGCATCACCGGCGTGCATCTGCCCGAAGCCGACCGGCATGCCGCGCTGGCCCGGCTGCGGCGGCGCTTCCCGGGTGTCGCGGAGGCCGCGATGCCGAGCGAGGTCGCACACGCCGCGGACGGCGTGCGCGGCCTGCTGGCAGGCGAACAGCCCGACTTGCTGGACATCGCGCTCGACGAGACCGGCGTGCCGGACTTCCACCGGCGCGTCTATGCGCTGGCACGCCGCATTCCGCCGGGGCAGACCTTGACCTATGGCGAGGTCGCGACCGCGCTCGGCGACAAGGGCCTGGCGCGCGCGGTCGGGCAGGCCATGGGCGCGAATCCGTTCGCGCCGGTCGTGCCCTGCCATCGCGTGCTGGCGGCCAACGGGCGGCCCGGCGGCTTCTCGGCGCACGGTGGCGCGCTGGTCAAGCTGCGGATGCTGGCGATCGAGGGCGCGCGGCCGAACGGCATGGCGTCGCTGTTCGACGCATAGCTTCAGGCGCCGGTCGGTGCGGCCTGTTCTTTCGCCTGCTGCAGCGCGCCCTGCCAGGCGGCGAGCAGGTCGGACCGGCGGAGCCGCCGAGTGGCCTGTTCCAGGTGCGGATGGTTCGCCACCTGCGTCAGCAACTGCAGCTTCTGCCGCGGCGTGAGGCCGCTCTCCAGGATCGGCTGCAGCCACTGCTGCGCCGCCTGCGCCGCCACGTCGCGGATGACCTTGGACGCGACCGGCGTCTGAAGTCCCAACGCGTTGCAGAAGGCCCGCAGGCGTGCCGGATCGAAGATCGGCTCCGCGTGCTGCTTCTCGCTGCCCGGCATCAGCTTCAGCGCGTGGCCGCGCGCCACGTTGTAGAGCACGGTCGCCGTGATGTCGTACGCCGGCGCCAGTTCGGCCCGCCGCCGGTCGCGGTAGATCAGCCCGACGTTCTTCAGGTGCATGTCGGCATTGCCGATCAGTTCGTTGACCTCGATGCGGCGCAGCAGTTCGTGCACGGCGGCCTCGCCGCAGCGCGGCAGGCTCAGCAAGGTGCCCGCGATCGCGAGGTAGGACTCCTCGTACTTGTGCTCCGGCGGCCTGCTCAGGACCTGCGCGAAATCCTCGAAATGCACCTTGCCGCCATCGGCGCGGTCGAACCGGGTCACAGCGAGGAACTGGCCTTGCAGCTCGTCGCCGAGGTCGTAGCGGTGCGGCGCGGAAAGTGCCGACATCGGCATCAGCTCGAATGTGCAGACCTCGACGCCGGCGAGCGCGGCCAGTTGCATGCTCAGGCCTTCGACCTGCGGCATGCGCGCGTACTCGGCGGAAGGCAGCTTGGCGATGATCGCCGCGTCGCCTTTGGACGTGCGCCCGACGAAGCGGCCTTCGCCGTCGCGGTTGACGCCGATCTTGGGCTGCACGCCGGAGATCGACAGGCTGTCCTGGAACGGCTCGGCCCAGACCGAGGCTTCCAGCGCGTCCTGGTCCTGCGTGACCAGGCGCTGCAACGACGAGCGGGTGATGTCTTCCCATTCCGCGGTTACGGCGCCGGGCAGGTTCCTGCCGCAGGCCGCGATCATGCCCATATGGTCGAGCGGATCGATCGCCGCTTCCTCGGCGACGAAGCGGCGGAACACGCCTTCCGGCAGCAGGTTCTGGAAGAACGGCGGCAATTGGGCATCGCCCCGGCTGCCGACCACCGCGTTGAATTCGGGCCGGGTCACGTCGAGCCAGAACGACTGCTGCTGTTCCGGGTCGGCCGAGCGCATGGATTCGGACAGTACGTCGGTGCCGGCCCAGGGCTTTCGGGCGTAGGCCTCGTCGACCACGAAACGCAGGATCGGCGGCAAACCGGGCTGCTCGTACTTGAACAGGAAGCCGATGCGCTGGCCGTGCAGCTTGATCACGAGGACAGGGACGTTCACTTGTGGCCCTTCGGCGCGGCGGAGCGCTGCTGAAGGTCGGCCAGCCGTTGTTGCACCGCCGACAGAACGTGCGTGGTAGGGCGGTCGGGCTCGGCGGCGATGGCGGCTGGCATTTGTCCACCGCGTGCGTAGGCGTCCGCCGCACCGAGTTCCGGGAGACCGCGCTGCAAGGTCCGTGGCACGGTCGCGAGATCCAGCCCGAGCACGTCCATGACGGCCAGCAGGGTCGACACCTGCACGTCATCGCCCTTGAACAGGCGATAGACGGCCTGACGGCTCACGCCCGCCTGCTCGGTCAGTGCCTTCCGCGTCAAGCCCTGGGCTTGACGCGCTGCTTCCAGGCGTTGTGCAAGGTCGAGGGAGGTACTCATGTGTTGCGTATTCGGTATGTTCTATATAGTTTATCGAATTCGAGACGTTTGCATTTGATTTGTTGCGTATTCGATACAAACTGAAAAGATACTCGTATTCGATACATGAGGGGTCGGAGATCGGCGCCATCCGGAAGGCGTGGGCGGTGCCGATCGCTAGCACAGCAGCCACGCACGCGTCCTACGAAAGCTTTACTCGCGTTGGCGACAATCGAGCCCAATGACTTCTTCTTCGCGCTTTCTCAAGATGGCCCTCGTGCTGGGCCTGCTTTCCGCCATCGGCCCCTTCGCCATCGACATGTACCTGCCGGCATTGCCGGCCATTGGCGCCAGCCTGCGGGCCGACATCGGCGCGGTCCAGATGAGCCTGACGGCTTTCTTTCTTTCCATCGGGATCGGGCAACTGCTGTACGGGCCGGTATCGGACATGGTCGGCCGCCGACCGCCGCTGGTTTTCGGCCTGGTGCTGTTTGCGCTTGCCAGCGTGGGTTGTGCGCTCGCGACCGATGTCCACACGCTGATCGTGCTGCGCTTCGTCCAGGGGCTCGGGGCGGCCGCCGGTATGGCGATCCCGCGCGCGGTGGTGCGCGACCTGCACACCGGCACCGAGGCCGCTCGCCTGATGTCGCTACTGATGCTGGTCTTCAGCGTGTCGCCGATCCTCGCGCCGCTCGCAGGCAGCGGCGTGATCGCCTTCGCCGGCTGGCGCGGCGTGTTCTGGGCGGTTGCCATTGCCGCGGTTGCCGGGCTGGTGCTGATCGGTACGTCGCTGCGCGAGACCCGGCCGGCCGCCGAGCGCGTCGAGAGCAGCCTGGGTGGCGCCTTTCGCGCCTATGCACTGCTGCTGCGCGACGGCCACTATCTCGGGCTGGTGTTCATCGGCGCCTTCGCCATGGCGGGCTTCTTTACCTATCTTGCCAATTCGTCCTTCGTGATGATCGACCACTACGGCCTGTCGCCGACGATGTACAGCGTGGCCTTCGGCGTCAATGCGGCCTCGTTCATCGGCATGTCGCAATTCACGGCGCCGCTGGGCGTGCGGTTCGGACTGGTCCGGGTCGTCAAGGTCGGTGTCATCGCGTCGGCCGCGGCGATGCTCGTGATGTTCGCGTTCTTCGCGACCGGTCACGATGACATGTGGGTGCTGCTGGTGCTGTACTTCATCGCCAGCGCGTTCATGGGCCTGGTGATCCCGACCACGGCCGTGCTGGCGCTGGAACGCCACGGCGCGATCGCCGGCACCGCGTCGGCGCTCATGGGCACGCTGCAGATGCTGGCCGGCGCGGCGGTGATGGGCATCGTCGGCCTGTTCACCGACGGCACGCCGCTGCCGATGGTCTGCGGCATGGCCGGCGGCGCCATGGTGGCGCTGGCGCTGACCTGGGTGACACTCGGTGGTCGCCGCGCGCACCGCGCGATGGTTGCGCACTAGGACGAAGTTCACCTGAAAACCGAGATGCACGTCACACCGATGCAGGACGGCCTGCCCCAACCCCAGCGCATGCGCGCCATGCTGGTCATCATCCTGGGCATTTCAGTCGCGGTGCTCGACGGCACCATCGTCAACCTGGCGCTGCCCGGCATCGCACGCGAACTCAATGCGAGTGCCGCGCATTCGATCTGGGTCGTCAATGCCTATCAGATCGCGACGCTCGTGATGCTGCTGCCGCTCGCGTCGCTGGGCGACCTGATCGGCTTTCGCCGCGTGTACCTCACCGGCATGGCGCTGTTCGCGGCGGCCTCGCTGGCCGCCACCTTCGCCAATTCGCTGAGCACGCTGATCGCGGCGCGCGCTTTCCAGGGTCTGGGCGCGGCCGGGATCATGAGCGTCAACGCCGCGCTGGTCCGGCGCATCTATCCGGTCGCCCAGTTGGGGCGCGGCATGGCGCTCAATTCGCTGGTCGTCGCCACGTCGTCGGTCGCCGGGCCGTCGGTGGCCGCGGGCATCCTGTCGATCGCCTCGTGGCCCTGGCTGTTCGCGCTCAATGTGCCACTCGGCCTCGTGGTTCTGACGCTGGGTTACCGCGCGCTGCCCGGCAACGTGCCGTCGGCGACGCAGGGCCGGCGTTTCTCGCTGCTCGACGTGGTGCTCAACGTGCTGATGTTCTCGCTGGTCTTCATCGGCAGCGACCGGCTCGGCGTGCGCGGCGACGGCGCGCCGGGCGCCGACCCGGTGGCCTGGGGGCTGCTGCTGGCCGGCGTGGCCGTGGGCTTCTTCTATTTGCGCCGGCAGCGTTCGCTGGCGCTCCCGCTGTTCCCGGTCGACCTGCTGCGCATCCCGGTGTTCGCGCTGTCGATGGGGACGTCGGTCGCGGCCTTCTGCGCGCAGATGCTGTCGTACATCGCGTTGCCCTTCCTGCTGCTCGACGTCTATGGGCGCAACCATCTCGAAGCGGGTCTGCTGATCACCGCATGGCCGTTGGCCATCGTGGTGTTCGCGCCGATCGCGGGGCGACTGATCGGACGCTTTCCGGACGGCCTTCTCGGCGGCGTGGGCCTGGGGTTGCTCGCGCTCGGCCTGGCATTGCTGGCGGCGCTGCCGGACCATCCCTCCAATGCCGACATCGTCTGGCGCATGGCCCTGTGCGGCGCGGGCTTCGGCCTGTTCCAGTCGCCGAACAACCACACCATCGTGACCTCGCCGCCGCCGCACCGCAGCGGCGCCGCCAGCGGCATGCTGGGCACGGCCCGGCTCACCGGGCAGACGGTGGGTGCGGTGGTGCTGGCCGGTGTGTTCAGCATGTGGAGCCCGCACGAAGGCCGCGGCCCGCTGATCGCGCTGATGCTGGCATCCGGCTGTGCGGCCCTGGCCGGCATCTTCAGCACGCTGCGCCTGCGCGCGCCGGGCGCCGGCCACTGAGTGCCGGGACACGCCATGCCACCACGCGAAGCGCCATGACCGAAGTCCCCGAAGCCATCGTGTGCGAAGGCTGCGACGCGGTCTACCAGCGCACCTTGCTGAAGGAGCGCGAAGTCGCGCGCTGCAGCCGTTGCGGCACCGAACTCGACCGGCATGCGGGCGACCAGCAGAAGCGCATCCTGCCGCTCACGGTCGCGAGCCTGATCATGTTCACGATCGCCAACCTGTTTCCGATCGTCGAGATCGAGTTGCGCGGGTTGCGCAGCCAGACCACGCTGGCCGGCGCGGTGGTCGCATTGAGCAACGAAGGCATGTCGCTGGTCGCGATGCTGGTGCTGGCGACCACCATCCTGTTTCCGTTGCTGCAACTGCTGATCCTGCTGTGGCTGCTGGTGCCGCTTGCGCGCCGCGAGCGGCCTCGGGGCTTTGCCCTGCTGGTGCGCACGATGCAGTCGCTGCGGCCCTGGGGAATGATCGAGGTGTTCCTGCTGGGCGTGCTGGTCGCGCTGGTCAAGCTGTCGAGCATGGCGACCGTGCTGCCCGGGCCTGCACTCTGGGCCTTCGTGGCGCTCACGGTCCTGTTGACGGCGGTGCTGGCCTTCGATCCGCGCGGCTTCTGGGAAATGGCGATGGGCGCGCCAGCGCCCGTGCCCGATGCCGGCGCCGCGGCGCGGCACACGGAAAGCCGTCCGTGAGCCGCGATGCCGGGCGCGCCAGCCGCTTCGGCCGCTTTGCCGGGCTCAGCCGCCTGCTCGGGCCGCTGGCCTCCGTCGATCCGACGCTCGGCGCCCCGACCGACGAAGACGCACCGGTCACCACGGCGGCGGTGGCCGGACTGATGCCGTGCCGCTATTGCGGAACGGTCTGGAAGGACGCACAGGACGGCGAGGCCTGCGCGCGCTGCGGCACCACGCTCCATGTGCGCAAGCCCGACAGCCTGAACCGCACCTGGGCGCTTCTGATCGCAGCCTGCGTGATGTACCTTCCCGCGAATCTGCTGCCCGTGATGATCACGCGCTCGCTGTTCGGAACGCAGCAGGACACGATCATGAGCGGCGTGATCTATTTCTGGGTCACGGGCTCCTATGGGCTCGCGGCGGTCGTGTTCGTCGCCAGCTTCCTGGTGCCGCTGTTCAAGCTCGCGGCGCTGTTCGTGCTGGTGGTGTCGGCCCAGCGGCGCAGCGACTGGCGGCGCGCGGAGCGCGCCAAGCTCTATCACGTGATCGAGGTGATCGGCCGCTGGTCGATGCTCGACGTGTTCGTGGTGGCGCTGCTGGCGGGACTGGTGCGCATCCACGGATTTGCGGAAATCACGGCCGGCGTCGGCATCGCGGCCTTCGGGTCCGTGGTGGTGCTGACCATGCTGGCGTCGCTGAGCTTCGACCCGAAGCTCAGCTGGGACGCCCGGGCGCCGAAAAATCAGGGTGAGATGAAGGAAACGACATGAGTGACGACAACACGCCGCAGCGCGCGACTCCGCCGGGGGCCGGTCCGGCGCCCGGCCTGCCGGCACCACGGGTGGCGCGCCGGCGCGACTGGATGCCCTCGCTGATCTGGCTGATCCCGTTGATCGCTGCGCTGGTCGGCATCACGCTGGTCGCGAAGATCCTGCTGGACCGCGGCCCGGAGGTCGTGCTGACGTTCAAGACGGCCGAAGGTCTGGAGGCCGGCAAGACCGCCGTGAAGTACAAGGACGTGCAGATCGGCGTGGTGCAGAGCCTGCGCCTGGCGCGCGACCGCTCGCACGTGCGCGTGGTGCTGCAGCTCAACAAGGATGCCGACGCCTTCACCGCCAAGGACACCCGGTTCTGGGTCGTGCGTCCGCGGCTCGACACATCGGGCATCTCGGGCCTGGGAACGCTGTTGTCGGGCGCCTACATCGGCGCCGATGCCGGTGTGGAGAAGGAAAGCTCCAGCGAGTTCGCCGGCCTCGAGACGCCGCCGATCGTGACGCGTGACGCCTCGGGGCGTCAGTTCCTGCTGCGCTCCACCGACATCGGCTCGCTCGACGTCGGCTCGCCGGTCTACTTCAGGCGCATCAAGGTCGGCCAGGTGGCGGCCTATGAACTCGACGCCGACGGCCGTGGCGTCACGCTGCGCGTGTTCGTGAATGCGCCCTACGAGAAGTTCGTCGGCGCCAATACCCGGTTCTGGCACGCCAGCGGGCTCGACATGCAACTCAACGCCAGCGGCGTGACGCTGCGAACGCAGTCGCTCGCCACCATCCTGCTCGGCGGCATCGCCTTCCGGGCGCCGGAGGATGCCAACGGCCCGGTCGCGCAGGAGAACACCGCCTTCACGCTGGCCAGCGACGAAGCCGCTGCCATGAAGGTGCCGGACGGCCCGGCGCAGACCATGCTGCTGTATTTC